>JBAXND010000009.1 GCA_037133915.1 Bacteroidota bacterium | reverse complement strand
CCCGTTAAACCCTGAAGACCGGTAGCACCCGTTAAACCCTGAGGACCTTGTGGACCCATGGGACCGCTGCCAAATGTCTGCCATGAAAAGCCGTTCCAGTAAAAGAATTTCACCGAATCGGTATCAAAAACCATTAACCCCTTTTGTGTAATGGTAAGACCGGGCGACATGGCTGTTCTGGCTGTCGATGTCATCCTCGGAACCAAAATACCTTTATTGGTGGAGACAAGGTCCAGAATGGCCTTTGAATCAGGGGTGTTGGTACCAATGCCTACATTGTTCTGAGCAAGCACAGGAAGAGCCATACATGCAATAAGCAGTAGAAGTACACAAAGTTTAAGTTTCATCGGGGTACTATTTTTGAAGTGATTTTTCTTGAGACAAATTTATAACATTTTGCGAATCCTTTAGTATTTTTTTGATTCCATTTCCGCTAAGAACCGGAGTTGAAAGTATTGATTTTTTTCATATTTTTGCACTACTAATATACAAGCATTGACCTCACTATTCATCACCGGTTTTCTTACTTTGCGCTTTCTGGATATTGTTGACATCCTGTTAGTGGCATTGTTGCTTTACCAGCTATTCAGACTGATGCGCGGTTCGGCAGCAATCAACATTTTTCTGGGTATCGTTGCCATTTATGTTTTCTGGAAACTGGTAAATGCACTTCAGATGGAACTGCTGGGCGAAATACTCGGTCAGTTTGTGAGTGTCGGAGTAATCGCTCTTATTGTTGTATTCCAGAAAGAGATCAGGCAATTTCTGCTTATGCTCGGCAAACCCGATTTCTTCATAAAAAAATCAAAAGGTTTCTTTTTCTGGAGATGGAGAATGCATGGTACGCAGCTTCTCGATATTGACCCTTTGGTGAAAATATGCACCACTTTCGCTGCCGATAAAACGGGTGCACTCATTGTAATCACTAAAAAGAATGACCTCGATGAATTTGTAAATACAGGAGAAATTGTTGACGCCCGCATTTCACAGCAGCTGATTGAAAATATTTTTTTCAAGAACAGTCCGTTGCACGATGGCGCTATTGTGATTTCGGGGAACAGAATTCGTGCAGCACAATGCATTCTGCCACTTTACAGAAACGAAGATTTTCCGGCAGGTTACGGATTAAGACACCGTGCAGCGGTTGGTATAACCGAACTTTCGGATGCAATTGCCATTGTAGTGTCGGAACAGACCGGAGATATTGCCTACAGCAAGGGCGCCACGCTTTACACCAAGATTAAACCCGATGCGCTTCAGTATTTTCTGGAACGGGAGTTTGAGCTGTAAAATAAAAGCACATTATTTTTCTATTGATATTTTCCCGTTTTACGCATTGGGACACCCAAAATAAAGTGTTTTATATATTGCCCTCAGCACGTTTTTCGCTGACAGCCTAACGAAAACGTAAGTCTGCCTACTACTATTGTTTTCTTTGAACTTTTGCGCCCAAAAGTTCCAAAACGCTTCATTTTCCGAAGGCGTTTCTCTAACACACAGGCTTACACGGAAAAGTGTTTCAAGCCCATGCTTAAGCCTGGCCCGTTAGTCCGGCTTGAAACCTTTTCCTCATAACGCTGCCGGAAAATGGGTTTCCTTCGGAAATCAGTTTTTGCTTACTACCTTCATTATTGAGTGGGTCACGCTTTTCACAAAGTAAAATCTTAAACCTGTTACTTATATTGCGAAAAGATGAATACGGAATAAAGGAATATTCCTGCACGATAAAAACAAACTTCTTTGTTTAGGAGGCTAAAGCCGATTATTTTTTTGCCTGCTGTGTGGCTGCAATGGAATCCTCTACCCTTTTGATGTTTTCTTCCAGTTGTTTCTGAACCTGCTCGGGTGTTTTGCCCAGATTCTGAATACAAAAATTAGCATCATCAACCAGATCTGACTCCGGATATTTTTTCACGACATCAAGATAAGCGTCGCGGGCCTTTTCAACATTCCCTTTTGTGTTTTCATAGATAAAACCGGTAAAGAAACAGGCTTCGGCCGCACGCTTGTGTTTCGGATATTTTTCAGAAACTCTGCTGAACATTTCAATAGCCTTATCGGGCTGCCCACTGTTCATGGTAACCACTCCGGCGCTGAATAAAAAAGCGGGAGCAAGCGTATCTTCAGGATAACGGTTGGCAAATGACTCGTACAACCGCACAATCTCGGCAGATTTTTCTTTCATCACCTTGCCGGATTTATCGGCAGAGATTTCTTTTTCCATTCCTCTGATTCGTTCAACAAGTTTATCGTGTGTTGAACAGGCAGTGAGCGTTACTGCAATAACAAACAATACGATTACCGATTTTTTCATACGCTATAAATGTTTCTTTTTTTGTGCAGGATAAATCATTTTATATGCGGGTTTGATGTAGCCTTTGCTGATATCCGTAAGCTTACGTTTGAGCAGCACTTTTTTCAGCGGACTCACCTTGTCGACAAAAAGAATTCCTTCAAGATGATCATATTCATGCTGCACTACGCGCGCATTAATTCCGAAAAGGTCTTCTTCATGAAAATTAAAATTCTCATCGTAATAGGTGATATGAATATTTGATTTCCGGATGATGTCTTCGCGCACTTCGGGAACGCTGAGGCAGCCTTCGTTAAAAATCCATTCGTCGCCCGAAACCTCAGTGATATGAGCATTTATAAGTACTTTCTTAAAGTCGGCAGCTTCTTTATAGTCCTCAACATAGGGTGTATGGTCAAGCACTATGAGGCGTATGTTGAGCCCGACCTGAGGAGCCGCCAGCCCGACACCATTGGAAGCATACATGGTATCGTACATGTCTGCAATTATTTTTGAGAGGCCCTCGTGCCCCTTTTCTATGTCTACGGATTTTTTGCGCAGCAGCGGATGTCCGTAGGCAAGTATAGGAAGTTTCATTGGTCAGCTTGTTTTGTAGTTTTGATTTTCAAGATAAGATTGTAGTATAATAGCCGCGCTGATACTGTCGAGCAGAGCCTTGTTCTGCCTGTCCTTCTTTTTCAGTCCGCCGTCTATCATAGCCTGCTGTGCCATTTTAGAGGTGAAGCGTTCATCGTACCGAACAACCGGAATTCCGGGATACAGCGAAATAAGTTTTTTCACAAAAGGCAAAATATATTTTTCTGATTCAGAATCCGTATTATTCATCTGTACCGGCTTGCCCACCACAATGCATTCAACCGTTTCGGCAGCAATATAGTTGGCCAGAAATGGAAAAAACTCAAGCTGATTGTAGGTTCCCTGCGGACTGGCAATCATTTTCAGTTCGTCGGTTACGGCAACGCCTATTCTTTTTGTACCGAAATCAATTGCCATTACCCGTCCCATATGCATATTATAATACGGGTGCAAATTTAGCACAATTTACCGTTGCATTTGCCGTCAGATGCAATTTTTCACTAATTTTGAAAAAACGAAAGTCATGACTATTGACCAATTAAAAGATGCGGTAGAGCTGGCATGGGAGAAGCGCGAACTCCTGAAACAGCCGACGATATGTGATGCCATTCGCGAAGTAATAGACCTTCTTGACAAAGGTGAATTACGCGTGGCAGAGCCTGCTGTAAAAGGATGGACGGTAAACGAATGGGTTAAAAAAGCCGTAGTGCTGTACTTCCCTATTCAACCCATGGAAACAAGCACGGCAGGACCTCTTGAATTTCATGATAAAATGAAATTGAAAACAGGTTACCGGCATCTGGGCGTTCGCGTTGTACCTCACGGCATTGCCCGCCACGGTGCTTATCTGGCGCCCGGTGTGGTAATGATGCCTTCCTACGTTAACATCGGCGCATATGTTGATGCAGGCACCATGATAGACACCTGGGCTACCGTTGGCTCCTGCGCACAGATCGGGAAGAACGTACACCTGAGCGGTGGTGTGGGCATTGGCGGTGTGCTTGAACCCATACAGGCGGCTCCCGTTATCATTGAAGATAATTGCTTTATTGGTTCGCGCTGTATCATTGTTGAAGGCGTACATGTGGAAAGAGAATCCGTGATTGGCGCAGGCGTTGTGATTACAAAATCCACCCGCATTATTGATGTCAGCGGTCCTAAACCTATAGAATATCCGGGATTTGTACCCGCCCGCAGCGTGGTGATTCCGGGAAGCATGCCCAAAAGTTTTCCGTCGGGCACGTATAATGTACCCTGCGCACTCATCATCGGCAAACGCAAACCATCAACCGACCTGAAAATTTCACTCAACGAAGCGCTTCGCGAATACAATCTGGCTGTTTAAACCGAATCATGGGAATTAAAGAACATCTTGAAGAAATAAGAAAGACACTGCCTGCCGGCGTAAAACTCATCGCGGTAAGCAAAACACATCCTGCAGAAGAAATCATTGAATTATACGATTGCGGTCAACGTATATTTGGCGAGAACCGGGTTCAGGAACTCACCGCCAAACAACCCGTCTGCCCCGGCGATATTGAATGGCATTTTATCGGGCATCTGCAAACAAACAAGGTAAAATATATTGCGCCTTTTGTATCGGTGATACATAGTACAGACAGTCTGAATCTGCTTCAGGAAATAAATAAAGAAGCGGCGAAAAACAATCGTGTTATTGATTGCCTGCTTGAAATGTATATTGCCACCGAAGAAACAAAATTCGGTCTTTCGGCCGATGAAGCAATTGCAATTATTCAGTCGGCTCAATACGCTGCCATGGAAAACGTGCGCATCTGCGGATTGATGGGAATGGCAAGTTTTACCGACGACACAGCACTTGTGCGCAGTGAATTCAACGGACTGAAAAACGTATTTGACACGATAAAGAAACTGGATTTTAAAGATAAGGCCGCTTTCGCTGAACTGTCTATGGGCATGAGCAGCGATTACCGCATTGCAATTGAAGAAGGCAGCACCATAGTTCGTCTGGGAACCGTGCTGTTCGGGAAGCGCAATTATAAATAATGATGTTTCGGCGCTTCGATCCGTCGGCTGACGGACTCAACGACCGAAGCTCAGCGAACGACACTCAATGAACTAATTTTATTTACAGGCATGATAAAAAAAGCACTCTACAGTATCATAATTTCCATATTATTTTGTTGCTGCTTACCGGCAAAGGCACAGATTGGGGTAAGTTATTTTTTTCCGGAGCACGGTTCATTCTCTGTTCCTGTTGCGCCTTTCAGTTATACCCAGCAGATAACCTTCAGACGGGTTCAATGGATAAAACTGATTCCGGGCGCAGCCATTTATACCATTGGCGGCATGTCGGTAAAGGGTTTGCCCGACGGTTACAACGGCAACCAACCGCTTATGGGACCTTTCCATTCGGTAATGCTGAGTTTTATGCCGGCCTTGTCGCTGCCACTGGGCAGTGTTGACATTGATTTTCAGGGCGGGTATTTCGGATGCTACAACATCCTGCCTCAAATAAACGAAGGCAACTTCGACCGTATGCTTGCCAAGCGCGAAGGCTGGGATGCCTGCACCTCCGACTTCAGTTTCAAAAACAACATTGCCCACGGTTTCGTGTTCGGCATGACGTTCAACATCTGGATAAGCCGCGACAGAGCCATCTGCCCCGGTGTGATGTATTATATGGGCGGCTCAAAACTTGACCTGAACGGAAGCTATACGGGAGGCAAACTCGGTGATCCGGTGGTAACAAAAACAGCTTCTTTCTCTGATTCAAAACTGAATTACCGCGGATTTGAAGTGCAGATAGGATTGCAGCTGTAAGCGCGGGCGTCCTGAAAAAGAAGGGTAAAAGGTGAAG
This sequence comes from Bacteroidota bacterium, assembly GCA_037133915.1. Taxonomy (NCBI): domain Bacteria; kingdom Pseudomonadati; phylum Bacteroidota; species Bacteroidota bacterium. The sequence goes on along the minus strand of JBAXND010000009.1, from coordinate 102,160 downwards.
TCGGGAGTCGTGAGTCGTGAGTCATGAGTCATGAGTCGTGAGTCGTGAGTTGTGAGTTGAGGCGAAGCCGAAATCCGTCTCCTGACGGATCGTGAGTCGTGAGTCGTAAGTCAAAAGATAAAAGACAAGTGAAGAACGAAGAGTGACTGTCCGCCTGTGGCGGACGGCCCGTCGCCTATCTATTCGCGGTAGGTGATTTCTAATTAAAACATCTTTCCAAAGCTGAGGCCACCCCATGGCAACATGAAATGTGTCCGGTTGCCCCATCCATCTCTGGCCAATTCGTCAGAAAGGATAAATGATATTCTATAGAACCAATTATTAGCAGATATTTGATGTCGAAATGATATTTGTGAGGTAATATCTAAAAAGTATGGAGGATCGGGGGGCGCCGCATAGCCAACAGTTCCATTAAAAACACCTTTTTTATATTCCTTGCCCGAAATGTCAGAATTAAAATTGAAATGGTTATCGATGCCCAGTCCTACTTCGAATTTAATCCGCTTCTTCCCTATCAGGCAATTCACTAAACCAAATAACTGCCCACCATTTCCCGATGCATGGTTTCTCGACACACATGGGGTTATACCTATTCTGAAAGTAGTTGAAAAAATATCTTTGCTGAATATTGTCCTTTCATAATTTAAAGAATACAAAAGGCCTTGTCCCGCGCCTTCAAGAAAGACAGCATTCTTCGCCAGTTTGTCTTTATGGTTCTGTCCGAACGAAGCTATCGGCTTTATGACAACAGCAAAGGCAAATATTATAAAGGCAAAGTGAATTTTCATTTTTACAATAATTGGGGTTAACATTCGAGGCGCTGCTTTTTGCGGGGAAAATCCCCGCCCGAACGTACCGTTCAGTGCGGGTGGGGAAACCGCATCCTGCCTCATGACATAACGTTAAACAAGAGAACGACACTTAACATAAACCCTGCTGACAGCTGACCTTTGGAACCGGCCGGTTTTTATTATTTGAATTTTCCATTATTGTCAGTCCTTGTCATAAAAATACTTCCGTTGTAGTTTCCCGTAATAATATTATCGTCATTGTTGTCTTTAATAACATTCACCCCATTATCACTTATTGAACTTCCAAACTTTTTTAGAAATAATTGGTTACCATTCGCATCAACCTTTAATAGTATTATGTCTGCCTGCATAGAAGCAGCATCGTAGGAAGAACCTGTAATAATAAATGAGCCATCAGCATTTTGTTTTATAGAGTTCCCTGACTCCGATAAATTGTTTAAACCAAATTCATTTTCCCAAATTACATTTCCCTGATTATCCGTTTTTATAATCATTACATTCGTGTAACCACCCGGATTATATTGTCCACAAGTAACCAAATCTCCATTTGATAATTCAATGGTCGAGTATCCCCATTTCCAGACCGGACCAATAGTCTTTTCCCATAACAATGTGCCATTTGCATTTAATTTTAAGAATAATAATTTTCTTCCCGTTGGACTATTATCCTCATTTGTTCCTGTTATCAAATACTCTCCATTTTGGGTCTCCATTAAATGAAAGGGATCTTGTTGTTCAGGTTCGGTATAAGACTGTGTCCAGAGAGTATCACCGTCCGGATTTACTTTAATTAAGTAAATATCACAAAATACTGAAGTAGTATCACGATATGAAATACCGCCAATTAATAAGTTACCATCCTGGGTTCTGATAATTTGATAACCATAATCTTCTTGTTTACTTCCAAAAGTTTTTGTCCAAAGCGTATCTCCGGTGGCATCGGTTTTTACAAGAAGAATATCCCAGGAGGATGTCGAATAATTCCTTGATGTACGACCGCAAATATAAAGTTCATGATTTGAAGATTCTGTTATTGCAGAAGCCCGGCAGTTATTTCCGGCATAAATATCTTTTCTCCAAATTTGATTTCCTGATTTTGAAATTTTCAGAATACTGATATTCGTATCATTATTACCGCAAATTATGACGCTGCTGTCAAATGCAATTAAAGTCGAATTATCATTCGTCCCAATCTGTCCACTAAAAGTATAATACGCAGGAGTTGAAGTGTCTTCTGAATTTGATGTTGTTTGATTGTCATTATTTTTCTTACAAGAAGAAAGAACGACCATTATCAGAATGAACCATATTTTTAGTCTCATGATTCTAAAATTACAGACCGCTTGTTTGTTCCATCCTCCCTCAGTATTAATACAGGCTCACACGTCAGTCATAATCCTGCCAGATGTAACATTATAATAAAACTATCCGCTGTCTTGTTCACCGTAAATATATAAAATATTCGAATACCAAAAGCGGGATTTTGAATTTTAAATTGTTTGTTTTCGCTTTAAACACAAGATATTGGTCTTCTTCACTTTTAGCACAGGGATTCCTCATTACGCTTCGCTTCTTTCGGAAAGCCGGTATGCTTTAGATATTTGCTGCACAAGCAGGCGGCTACGCCGCCTGCTTGTGCAGCTCCCCTTAAACACAGACGATGTCATTCCGAACGAAGTGAGGAATCCATATACCCCATCCGGCAATCCCATTCATACGCAGCCTTCATTCCAAACATGCCTTGCTTCAAATCAAACTGAGCTTGCTTCAAATCCACATAGCCTTGCTTCAAATCAAACTATGCTTGCTTCAAATCCACATAGCCTTACTTCAAATCAAACTATGCTTGCTTCAAATCCACATAGCCTTACTTCTATTCAAACTACGCTTGCTTCAAATCCACATAGCCTTACTTCTATTCAAACTACGCTTTCTTCTGTTCAAACATGCCTTGCTTCAATTCAACACTGCCTTGCTTCAAAAACAACTTTGCTTACTTCACATACCATTGTCACAACAAATAAAAAAAAGCCCCGCAGTTTCCTGCAGGGCTTTTGTATGTTCAGCGAACTATCTTATTAGTTCACTATCAGTTTTTCGGTATGGGTAATCGTACCGTTGCTTACGCGTACAAAATACATTCCTTTGGCGAAGCCTGTGAGGTCGATGGGTTTGCTTACAATGCCACTGCCATTAACACTCTCCGAATAGATATTCTGTCCGGTGATGTCGTAGATTTCCATTACAGCGTTTCCGTCCATGCCGTTCACCGTAAGGTAGAACATACCGTTCGACGGGTTGGGAACCACACTGATGGTCACATTATCATTCACCTCATTGATACCTGAACAAGGATCGAAGGTTACGATAATGGTGTCATAAACCGTGCAGCCGTATTTGCTTACTCCAACTGAAATGTTGTGAGCGCCCATTCCAAGACCAACGGAATCAAGCGTGATGGATGGTGTGGTTGCAGTAGTTGACCACAGATAGGTGGCACCTGCATTATAAGCATCCAGCACAATAGACAGATCAGCACAAAGTACAGTGTCCACTCCCAGATTTACAACAGGAGCAGCCATAGCAGCAACACTCACCCAGTTGGCCGTGTCGCCGGTGCAACCGGTTGACTGGTCGGTGAATGATGTGATGAAGAAGTCGGCATTGGTATATACCGGTGTTGACATCATGAAGGGGCTGACCGTAACAAGTGTGTCAGGTAATACAGCAGGACTTCCACCCTGAGGAATCATGGTAAGACCATGAAGCAGCCAGGGACCTGTTCCGCTGAGGGTAATGTAGAAGTTCACGGTTGAACCGACACAAACGGTATCTGTTGATGCGGCAATGCTGGCTGTCGGAATCGGATTCACGGTGATGCCAATCCAGTTTGCAGTATCATTCGTACAACCTGTAGCATTATCGGTGAATGTTTCAATATGATAGGTTGCATCCCCTGTTGGTATATCATACAGCGTGAACGGGCTGACAGAAACAGTTGTATCGGGTAATGATTGCGGAGCGCCACCCATTGGAGTTTTGGTAAGACCGTGCAGCAACCAGGGACCTGTTCCGCTGAGTGCAATTGAAATAGGAACTACCTGACCTGCGCAAATGGAAGCACTTGGTGTGCTGACAACTGCTGTGGGCAGAGGATTAACCGTAACATTGTAAACAGTCGGGGCTATTCCGGGGCAGCTGTTCAGATTATTGTAGTTTACACTGATGGTTTGCGGACCTGCATTGTTCCAGGTAACGGTAGCTGTACTGTCAGTTAAAGTCCCGCCGCTTGTTATAGTACCTCCGGCAGAAACTGACCATACATAATTGCTCATGCCGCTGTGTGTTTTATACACCACACCGCTGCTTGCCTGGCAAAGATTGTTTGTACCGGTAATAACAGGAACCGGAGCAGGATTAACATTTACGGTAACAGTGCTTACAGCAGTACATCCGCGAGCGTCAGTTACTGTGAGTGTGTAAGTAGTAGTAACGCTGGGCGAAGCAACAGGATTCTGAACAGTTGGTGAACTCAAACCTGTTGTTGGTGACCACGAATAAGATACAATGCTGTTTGAAAGTGGCGGGAAGTTAAGGCTCCATTTGTTGAGTGTAGCCTGATCGCCGGAGTATAAATCCTGAATCTTGAGTTTCCATGTACCGGTTGCTGTGCCTGTAAGCGTGGTGAAACTGCCTTCAGGTAAGAATGTTCCGGTAAAAGGAGCCGTGCCGGCAGTGATTGATGTTCCTGCGCTCATTGAAAATACTGTGTGTAAGTAATTATCACCACTTCCACCGTTCTCCGAACTCAACAATGCTGTACTGCCGTTAGGCGCAATCAGCGTGAGAACCAGGTCTGATACGTAGGTATGTTTCAGGCTGTCAATAACGGCCGTCAGTATCTGGTTCGCTGTACCGGGATATGTGGAGATAATCTCACTGGTGGTTGTTCCCGGATCGGGGGCGACCAACACTGTATCTTTGGTAAACGAACTCGGGATAGTACCATGCACGGTAGTGTACGAATGCAGAGTCGTTGAAGAACCCTGGCAGATGGTAGTATTCGTCGGTTTGATAGAGTCAATACTGGGTGATGCAGAGGTAAGTACCAGTGTACCCGGCAAGGAATCATTAAGATGATTCTGGTCCAGATTCCAGGTAAAATACGAATCAAAAGTGTATGTACCCGCAACAAGCATATTGAATGCTGTGGTAAAGGTTACATTGATATTCTGACCTGTTGCAAGATAACCGGTATTGAGCGTATAATTATAGGTCTGAGGATTCGGACCCGTAACAGTTCCCGTAACAGTAACCGGTGTTACATTAAAACGAACGGTATCAATTCCGGGGTTGCTCACTTTTACGATAAACGACTCATTGGCGCTGTAGCATGTTGATGATACCGGCGATACAATAGACGAAAGCTGGAGATCCTTTGTAATCGGAGTATATTCATCAGCACCCATGTCTGGGGTAGTAAGATTCCTGACATCATTATCAAAATCATTGGGAACAGCAGCAAGATAAGTGGCTTTACCATTTACATTGCCGTTGTTGATAAGGATATGCAGATTTGTAGCAGTGGTAAATCCGGGGTTAAGGCTGATGGAATTCGCATCCTGCCCTGTTCCGGTTTGCCATGCACTCAGGTTTGCTCTGTCTGAACCAATGTTACCCAGGTTCGGTCCTGTGAAATAATAATCGTTATAATTAATAGTTGAGAACACCGTGCTGGCAGCCCCTGAATATACACAGTAACGATTTACACCAACGGTTTGAGTGTTGGCAAAAATGTTGTTTTGTACATCGATAGCGGCCGTAGCAGTAACATTAGAAGAAATATTCAGACATGCCGGGCTTCCACTTGATGAATTTTGGTTGGTTGCCATGTTCACCGAGTTAAAATACAGTTTGTAACCGCCGCCTGCATAAATGAAAATACCATAGCCGTTATCGGCCGAAGTATATCCTGTATAACCGTAAGAAGCCACATCCGATATCATATTATTTGCAATCAGGATATTGCTTGTAGTTGAAGTGCCACCCAGATACATCCCATTAGAACCATAGCCGAGTGCATTTGTATTTTTAATATCCGTAATGGAGTTCTTCACAATAGAACCGTTGGTTGCAATTGAGCCCAACTGTATGCCGGTTGTTGTTGAGCTGGTTGAAGTCACAACACCCAGAATGGTATTTCCCGAAACCGTGAAATTATCAACATTCTGGAGAATCATACCTCTGTATCCAAGTTTGCTGGCAACAGTGGACGAACCAAATGTATTACCCGTTATGGTAAGGTTCTGATCGTAAGGAGTGGTAGCAAAGCCATTGTGATATACGGCATTTTGCATTTTCGTAATAAGGTTGTTCTGAATGGTGGTATTATCGTTTGCGAATTCGGCCGCACTACCGAATGTAGTACCGCTTCCGATAACGATACCGGCTGCAGTTGTTGTAGAGCTGTTACCTGTAATGATACAGTTTTTAACCGTATTGTTGGTCGCGCCGCTTCCTACACTTCCAATCCAGATAACACCGGATGAAGTACTGGTGCCGGTATTGCTTATTGTCAGATCTCGTGTTGAGGTGCCGTTGTTTGAACCATCAATGGTTACGTAATCAGTACCCAGAATTTTAATGATGGTAGAAGCCGACGAACCCGTGATTGCTGCTGTAACACCGGTTGCCGGTCTAAGGGTGATGGTGTTTGTAGCGGAAACTCCGGCTATCTGGTTAAATACAATCGGGAAGGTTTCGGCTGATGAAACATAAGCAGCATTAAGTTCAAGAATAACAGGACCGCAGATGCCGCTGCTGTTCATATCAGTTGTTGCAGCAGTAAGTGTTGCATAGGTTCCCGCAGGGCCAATAACCACTGTACCTGCCAACCCGGTATAAATTCCGGTTTCGGTTTTGGAATCGTTGGAGGTATTACCGTCGGCAACACCATTAGGAAGACTGGTTGTGGCAACAATGGTATAGGCTGTACTTCCTGCAAAGGTATAAGCGGGCGTAAGTGTTACATTGGTGGTTGCACCCGGTGCAAGTGTACCGGTCCATGAGAATTGTGTTTGAGGTACACTGTTCACCGACCAGTCAATTTTAACTGATGTGAGGTTGGTACCACCGAAGTTTTTAAGTGTAACAACTACATTCTGGCTTCCCGGGCAATAGGCACGGTTAACTGCAAAAATTCCGGCATCGCCACTTGCAAGTGTGAACTCATCGGCTCCCAGACAAGGAGGATTGTTACGAACGTCACCATCAATATCAGTGGTAATCCCTGAAATGGTTTTGCCATTATGGTATACACCAACGGAAGCTGTGTGAAGATCAATTGTTGAGGTAAATGCAGGGTCAACGTTTATAGAGTTGGTATCTTTGGCAGTAGCCGTTTTCCATGCGCTCAATGATGCAACATCAGCAGAAGCAATATAACCAAACACACCCTGTGCACCTGATACATAATAATCATTGTAATCAATTTTGGTGAAGGCGGTATTGGCAGCAGCTGAATAGATTGCGTAGTTCTTTGCCGAAGAGTTATTCGGGTTGTTCATTGTATTTTCAAAGATGTTATTCCTCAAATCAACGTTGGTAATGGTTGAGGTATATAACAACATTGCAGTAGTAAGGGTACCGGTATTGTACGACAGGTTGCCACTCATAAAAACAGAGTTGAACCACACATTAATACCACCGGTTGTGCCATCGAGGAAGATACCAACAGGTGATGAAGCACCAAACCCTGAGTAACCGTCGCCTTTAATCTCGGCAACCATATTGTTTGAGAGGGTTATGTTGCTCGTTGTACTTCCTGTATTCACATAAATACCTCTTCCACCATAACCACCTGTTCCGGTGTATTCAATATTTCTGATTACATTCTTGCTGACGGTGGTATTTACGGTTGATGTATTTAGGTTCATTCCATAAGGTGTACTACTCGAATAAACCACTTTGAAAATGGTATTGCCACTGATGTTACCACCATCAATATAGCTGGTGTAAAGACCGGTGTTACCGATGTAGTTCGAAGCTGTGCTGCTTCCGATACTGTTGTTCAGAATACTTAAATTATTATCAACGCCTGTTGAAGAAGCAAGTGCGTAGATACCGTAGTATGTTTTCTGAATGTCGCAGTTCTGAATGGTGTTATTGTCATTGTCATTTCCTGATGAACCAAGACTTGATGATGAGCCAAGGAAAACGCCGTACAGACCGGATGTAGTTGCAGAGCCACCAAGAATTACACAATTCTTAAGAACATTATAGGTTGCGCCAGTGGCGGTTCCTGTACTGCCAAACCAGAATGCCGCAGCACTTGAAGTGTTGGTATCCTGAATAATAAGATTGCGTGAAGTTGTTCCGTTATTCGAGCCATCAAAAGTAATGTAATCGGCACCATTCAGCCTGATAGTTCCGTTGGCACCTGATTTAATGCGTGCATTTACACCGCTTGCAGGTTTGAATGTAACAGTATTGGTAGCACTGCTTCCAAGATTGGCATTGATTACAATGGGGAAGGTTTCTGCAGCACGATACAATGTATCAAGTAAGGTATAAACAACCGGACATGAGATAACCTTGGAATTAAGGTCGGCAACAGCAGCGGTTATGGTTGCAAAGTTTCCGCCGGCTCCAATGGTGAAGTTACCACAGATACTCGGAAGTATTTTATAGTAATTAATTGTTCCGCCTATCGGGAAGGCTGCTGAAGTGAGATTTACATCCGTAGGAACGGCTGCAAAAGTACCGCTGTTTAATGACAGGTTAGCAGGTACGACTTTATCCTGAGCAACCACAAAATACTGAACAGTATCGCCAACAGCTACGCCGCCAAAAATAAGGCTCTGGTTAATGGTGAAATCAAAGGGAGTTACCTGACCGTTGGCTTTCACATATTTCCAGCCATCGGTACCGTTTGTATTATCATTAAATGTATTGGCATTTGTTTTTTTCTTGAAATAGCAACGTGCACGAAGAGCGGTTGTAGTATCAACACCACTTGGGTCAATAATACTTACATTCGCGAAAGGCACCGTTGTGGTACTTGTTGTATTGGCAAGTGCAGTGTAAGAAATGCCCGGGCCTGTCAAATCCATTCCGGTGAAATTGCCTTCGTCGGCACCAATATCAACACCGCTTCCTGCGCCGGCATAACCTGTTTCGCCCCAGCGAATGTCACCGTCAAAGTCGTTGGTAACAGCAATGGGTGTTGTGATTCTTATACCACCACTCTCGCACTGTGTACCAACAGCGTTGGTAAGATGCAGGTTGTAAGGAGCCGTAATAATATTGTTGAAAGGCGTAGTTGATTCGGTTACTGAATTGGCATCTCTGGGAGCAAGACCAGGGACTAACTTATAATTTGCAAGCGTCTGGTATGCCGTAGTGCCATCGTAGAATATTACGTTGTTCGCACCCGGTGTGCCTGCATAAAACAGGTTATTGTTGGATGTCGAAGCATACGATGTTAAAGTGGTTGTGCTTCTTCTGTATGCAACTGTATAACCGGTAGAATTCGGAGTGCTTCTGTTCACGACAATATTATTGCGAAGATCAATAGTCGGCGTAGTAGATGCATTGATACCGCTTGAACCAAAAAGAGTACCGGTGCTGCTTGCATTCAGATAAATGGTATTGTAGTACACATTCAACGTGGTTCCGCCTGAAAGGTTAATCCCAATAACAGCATTTGCGGCATTGGCAATCGGCGCTTTGAGGTCGGAAATAAAGTTGTTATATATATAATGTGTAGTACCGGTAGTTACAAAAATACCGGCAACTGACCCGCCCGCTGCGCTTGCATTGAGGTTGTACACTTCATTTTTATAAACGGTGCCGTTGGTTGACGACAGGTACAAACCGTATGCAACCGAACTTCCCGAAGTGGAAAGATCATACACTTTGTTGCTGTAGGCTGAGTAATTGGTTCCGGCCAACTGCATTCCGTAAACGGTTCCACCTGCAGAAATTGTATTAACTATGTTGGTATTAATATTGGCAGTGGTAACCGATGTACCCAGATAAATTCCATAAAAACCGGCACCGGCTGTGACACTATTCACTTTGCATGATGCCAGGTTAACAGTAGTACCGCTTGAACAATAAATACCGTAGGAAAGTGTTGATCCAACCGTAACTGTAGAAACAATAAGGTTGTTAATATCTACGGTGTTCCCGGTGGTAGAATAAAGACCATAGAAAATGTTACTACCGGCAGTAATCGAAGTAACGGTATCATAAGTAATGGTCTTATTCTGGCCGCTGCCGGTGCTTGTGTAAAAACCATAAAACGACGTTGCGCCATTGAGGGTTATATTACTGACCTTATTATTACTGATGGTTTCGCGTCCGGATGATGGTGAACCGAAATTGTAATATCCATAAAAGCTCGCACCTGCTGACAGCTTGCTGATATTGTCGATTCGGTTGTTCTGAACCATGACGTAAGATGAACCTACATTGCAATACATAGCGTAAAAACTTCCGGTTGTAGCAAGGCTTGTACAATTGATAATCCTGTTATTGTTCAGAATCACTGAATCCGGATAACCGCCCGAGGAAATATTCAATGCAATAGCGTAAAATGTTCCTGTGCTTGTTGTACCTGAGATATTTTGCAGCAGGTTGTCAGAAATGGTGACTTTTCGGGTACCGCTAACCGCGGTGACAATGCCGCCCACCTGGCTTCCCACGGCACCCTGTGCCAGTGAAATCGTGTCAAATGTTATCGTCGCCACGCTATTTACAGACGATGCGTGATAGATGCCATACAATGTACTTGCACCGACAACCCCGCCACCTGCAAGGTTGTTAATATTGTTGTGCATTAGTTTTGCATTATTCTGATACCGGGCATAAATGCCGTAAGAGGTTGCTGCACCACCGGCAAAGTTGTAAATGCGGTTGCCTTTGGTTGCCCCGATTTCATTGCTCTGATCATAAAGTGCATAAGGAGAAGTACCATCATTATAACCATTAATATAGATACCAATGAAAACGTTGCTGATAATATTGCCATCGAATTTATTGAAGCTATTGGCATCCCCTACCGCAGTAATGGTAAGTACTGTCGTAGAATTGGCAATATGATTATTCACATAAATACCAACTGAGTTAACATTGGTTCTGTTGAGTGAGATGATACAGTTTTTAATCACATTATACTGACAGCCGTTAAATGGAGCTGAGTTTGTTTGTTTCAAAAGTGCAATTCCCCACTCCATCTGAGTAGTGGCGGTCACGTTTGCAGCATTCTCGAGCAGCGTAAAGCCATCAAGTGTTACATAATCCGTACCGGCGATTTTTATAATGCCGTCGGTAGTTGTGTTAATACCTGTTCCGGCAGTAATTGTATAACCGCTGCCATTAAATGTCAATGTATTGGTTGCACTTGTTGTAGTGGTATACAGTACAATTTCGGAGCTGGTTTCCGAACCGCCGGTCTGACAGTTAAACACGGTTGGTCCACAGAGTCCGTAAGCGTTCACACTATCAACAGCTTTTTTTACGGTAGGAAACGTGCTGCCCGGTAAGGCACCAATAGTATAGGTGCCGTTGAACTTCACGATAAGTGCACTGTTTGCGGCATTATTAAGCGGGTTGATATCACCCGTATAATTTGCCACGATAGAGATGTTGTGCTTTCCGGGTTTGTTTCCGAAATTGCCCAGAACTACAAGTTCCGAACCACCTCCGGCAAGAGGTGCAAGCGTGTTTACCGTCGCGATAAGAACGCCATCCAGATAATAATTCACGGGCACAACGCCATTCGTAGGATTAACAGCATCGGCGTTTGTAACTAAAATAGTTACCGGATACGTGCCGTCGCAAATAGTTCCGCCGGTGGGTGTAATACCTGATACACTTACATCCGTAGAGAACTGCGCAAAAGTCTGTGTAAGACCCAGAGCACAAATAAGTAAAAAAGTAAATAATTTTCTCATAATGGTGGGGTTTTAGGATTTTCTCATTACAAATGTATAACAAAACACACCTCTTTTAATTGGTGTTGATAACTATCAGTAAAACTTCAATTACTATCTAATAGCCGCTAAAAAACAGCCATATAGAGCTATTTTATTTCATTTCGTATAACATAAAAAAAAACGAAATATCGAAAATCTAACAAAGTTTTAATCTTATGGCAATATATTTAATATAATAGATGTATCGGTAATTCCTCCATGAAGATTTTATATCTCTGAATAATGAAAGCATGCATTCTGGCGCAAGCAATTACTCGAATAAATTGCAAAACGTTATTGAATTATATAAGAAAGTGAATTAAGAGTTCGATTTTCTCTGTGTAACTCAGTGATAACTCAGTTTTTCTCCGGGTTAATTCTTTAAAAATTCCACAGAGGTACACGGAGTCCCACAGAGAACCACAGCGTTAGATTTTCAAGCCTTGATTGGTGTAAGAAGGTAATAAGCAGAATGTACTTCACTTGCGAATCTGCACCATGGACCATACAGAATATAGCATCAGGACAAGGATGGCACTAAACAGAAGCCCCTGAAAATGGAGGTTAACCACGGCATCTATAACACTAAAAACAATTCCCGCAACAACAATTACCAGCACGGAGTAGAAAATAAAATTATTCATCATTCTGATTGAATGCCTCGACATTCCGGGCGTTTTGCGCCTTTCGGAAGCAGGTGTTTCGCCGGTTCGTTGATTGTATTGTTCCCAGGAGGGATTGCGCGTTGATGAAGTGCCGTATTTTCTGTAATCTTTCCACACTGCGTAGGTAAACAGCAAATCGTATTTTTTCCTTTTCAGCGGGTGCATCAGCACCTGATAAGCCTCGTTCAGCGTTTTAATCCGAAGTTCCGCATCAGGGCTGCCATTCACATCCGGATGCAGTTTTTTAGCAAGCATTCGGTACGAACGGTGAATTTCTTCATTCGTTGCATCGACAGGTACTTCAAGAATTTTATAATAGTCGGGCAGCATGGAATTCTTCTTACAGAAATTGAACTAATCGGAGTGCATTCAGGTACAAAGGTAAAAAATTACAGCAGTCAAAAAAGAAGCCGCCCATTTGAGGCGGCTTCAAGATATACTTCATTGAACAGCACTACTGTTGCTTCAGCACTTTTATTACTTTATTGCTTTGTGCCGACCGCAGTGAAATCGTATAGATTCCATCGGCTAAATTACGAAGGTCAATCCCGGTAATTGCAGCATTTGTGAGGGCTTCATAAACAAGTTTTCCAATGGAATTATATACCGATATGTTTACTTCTCTCCCATTTCCGCTTACCGACTGAAGGTTGAAAATGCCTGTTGACGGATTTGGAAACACCTCATAATCGCGCAATGTAGCAGCATTCTCGCGTATTCCGCTGCAAGGATCAACCGTAATCTGCGATGTTACACTGTTTGAACAGCCGTAACCATCGGTATAATTATAAGTAATGGTAAACGTACCAATACCGGCTGTTGTTGTATTGAAAGTACTGCCCGTTACACCGGCTCCGCTGTATGTGCCGCCTGTTGGTGTTCCGGCAGTCAGTGTGATGTTTCCTTCATTGATGCACACAGTATCCTGTAATTCAACGTAAGCTACCTCAGGCAGTGCATTGACAACAATCACCGAAGCATCGGAATTAACGCAGCCATTGCCGTCGGTATAAGTGTAAGTAATCAGATTGGGGCCTGTGCCACCGGTAATCGTATTGAAGGTATCGTTGAGAACTCCTGTTCCGGTATAAACACCACCTGCAGGCGAACCGGCAGTCAGCGTAAGGTCGCCGGCATTCAGGCAAACGGTATCCAGTAATTCAACGTAAGTGACCACAGGCAGCGGATTCACAGTAACATTTACAGAGTCGTTTGCAGTGCAGCCATTGGTATCTGTAACCACTACCCAATAAAGGCTCGTAGTATCGGCATAGAGGCCTTGTGAAGTCGATAAATCGTTCCATGAAAAACTGCTGCCTGTATTCTGAGCATCAAGTAAAATGCCCGCGCAGATAACAGTATCCGGACCAAGATTAACTACAGGATTGGTAACATCCACCACAATCAGTGATAGAGCGGCAGAATCCACACAACCGTTTGTATTGGTTTTAGTCATATTATATGTACCGGCCGAATCGGCAAGATAGGTGTGAGATGAGGCACCCGGAATCAGAATTCCGTTGAAATACCATTGGCTGGTACCGCCTGAAGAACCCGTCAGAAGCAGACTTCCGCCGGGGCATAAGGAAGTGTTGCCGCTAAGTCCGACATTTGGAAGTGGATTCACACGAATATTCACAGTGTAAGCTGTATCGGGCGTGCAATAACCGTCATCGAGCAGTACGGTAATTGTAAAATTTCCGAATGAATTATACTGATGCGTTGCGCCTCCGTTTACAATAGTATCGCCATTGCCGTCGCCCCAATAATAATATGCTTTGTGCAGATAAAGACCCGTGGCAGCTACCGTTATAGACTCTTTTGCGCAAATGGTATCCGTGTTAATTGCAAAAGCCGGTGGGAAAACCAATCCGCGGATGTCGTCAGGATTTGTAGCAAGAAGACCGCCATATACGCCCAATGTATCAAGGTAATGAAAAGCGCTCGAAATATTTGAATGAAGGAAACGGTTTGGACTGAGGTAAAGAGCACCAAAGGTTTCACTGAGTCCTAGCGCACCAGAGATTCCGGTAATAGTGTATGGAGGCGTTAATGAGAATTTTTCATACACCAGGGTGCCATTCCCCGACCAGTGATAGATCATATTATCATAATAGTTGTAACAGATAACCTCGCCATCGGCGCCATTGCCTAATGCAGTAAGCATTGTTGTTGCAGCTGTAGTTTTGTCTATAGAGAAAAAAGTCTCGGGCACAGTAGCACCATTACCGGTAACACCATAAAGTTGGCCGGTACGGTCAAATGTAATAGACGAGAATTTATCGCCTAAATTACCTATCTGTGTGCACACCCCGGTTTTTAAATCTATGGTAGCTAGCACCCTGCCTGTAACACCGCTTACTTTTAAGATTATGTACGTTTTTAAACCACAGGGGTCAAAGGCGAGCCCGTTCATACCGGTGATGGTAAAACCGGGAAGCGTTGGTCCCATGCGCACTTTCACTGTGTATGCGCTGCCGGTTGTGTCAAATGCCCACAAAGAATCCTGAAAGGGAGACGAGCCGTATACCAGAGGAAGCGGTGGAAATGTTTGTGCTCCGGCACTGTGCGGCAGAGCGAAGAATCCAATTATTATTGCCAGGCTAAGTAGAAGCTTTTTCATCTCAGTGTAATTAAGTTAATATATAATCAAGCACAAATATACAATCAATACACTGCATAAATTAAAACAATTCTAAATAATAATCAGAAACAGATATTTATCACTCTAAATGCTTCCCTGTGAGATAAAAGATACGTCAAACACTGTTCAGGCCGAAGGTTGAAATCTGCCTCCGCGATGCTTAATTGGTAATAATTGCTAATTTCGCCGCTGATTTCGGGTTATAAACGCGTACAGATATTATTCCGAAAAATGGACCTTCTTTCTATTATACTTATTGCTATTGGGTTGTCGGCCGACACCTTTGCGGTTTCGGTGTCAACCGGTTTAGTTGTAAACAACATACGGTTCTGGCAAGGTGTACGATTTGCTTTGGTAATGGCCATTCTACAAACTTTGATGCCGTTTGCCGGGTGGTTCGCAGGTTCGCAGGTGGCTTCTTACATCAGCAATTACGACCATTGGATTGCCTTTGGACTGCTCTCGGTTCTCGGAATAAAAATGATTCTTGAGAGTTTCAAAAAAGATAAAGAAGAAAGCAGTTTCAATCCGCTTAAACTTACTGTAATGCTTGGTATTGCTATTGCTACGAGCATAGACGCTCTTGTGGTAGGCGTAAGTTTTGCCATGATACAAATGAATATTTATCTTTCAATCCTGATTATTGGATTCGTAACTTTTCTGGTTTCAATGATTGGGATGCTTTTCGGAAAAAAAGTCGGCAGCAGATTCGGCAAACGCATGGAAATTATCGGCGGCATTATCCTTATCGGGATAGGTGTCAAAATACTATTAAGCCATCTGTATTAGTCGTGAGTCAAGAGTCAAGAGTCAAGAGTCAAGAGTTGAGGCGAAGCCGAAATCCGTCTCCTGACGGATCGTGAGTCGTGAGTCAAAATATAGGCGAAGGCTAAAGGGTGAAAGCTTAAGGCTGAAAAATTATATTACGATTTCGCATTGTTACCCCGAAGGGGTTAAAGGTGAATAATTATTAATTACTAATTATTAATTTTTCATTATCCTCAACACCCTGCAATTATCTTTCGATATCATTCTGCAATAATAAACACCTTCCGGCAGATCATCCGTGTTTAAGGCAATCTGATGTTCCCCGGCTTCAAATTCCGAATTTATTATATTCTCCACAAGGCGCCCATTCACATCGAATAATTCCATTGTCACATTCTGTGCTTCATTCAGGGTAAAATATAATCTGCTGCTGCGATTGACCGGGTTCGGATACACAGAAAGATTCAGGTCGTTTGTAATTTTTTGTTCTTCTGTTCCATTGTAGGTGTATTCCACACAACGGTAGAAAACAGCAGTGTTCGACATAAAATTATCGCTGAGTGTTTTGGTTGAGTCCGCAGCCGTAAAATAAACGACACTGCCTGCACCTGCTGGATTAAAATCAGTGGCAGGAACCTGGGTGTAGTTATTGTACCTCAGTAATGCGTATTGCTGTCCGGCGGTAAGTGATTCTATGGTAATGGTGGCAGTCATGGATTCGGCGGGTTCGCCCAGTGTTACATTGGGTTCGTCCCAGCGGTTAAGAGTGAGACGCACCGGCTTGCATTTACTTTGTGGGTCTTTAATGCCCGTGACGGCACAACCATAATCTACATTTTTAGGAATGCAATACTCGTAAGTGGCTCCGTTGCCGTTCATACTGCGGGTATCCCACATCGAGACAAAGGAACGTGTGTAAGGGGTTGCGGCATAGCAATCATGAAAAATAAGCTGATCAGCGTCGCTATATGAGTTCGAAGTTGCAGCATTAAAGCCGATTGCAGGAATGATGTGATCATAATCCGGATCACTCATGCCCTGTACAAATACAGTAATTATCACAGGCGAATAGTTATACAGATGTTCTTTAACCCACACCAAATAATTTTGGTATTGTGGTGTTACCTGATTATCAAAATCCCATTCTTCGCAGTTGAATGAAAAGGCATTCAGAGCTGCAACGTCGTTAACACCTATCAACAGCTCGCCGCCAGCAACGGTCCGAACCACGTCCTGCGAAATATAATTACCGAAATATAATCCACACATCTGAATCGATTCCTCACCACAATATCCATTGGCATTATCCCATTGCAAACGGGCAGCAATGGGCAGCAAACGGTTTATCTGCGCGTGTGTAACCGCAGGCAGCGTTACACACATCGAAAGGATTGCGAGTAAAAATAAAAATCTATTTTTCATTATACTTTATCTTTGATTGTCAGACTGACATTGCCATTTCGTAAAGAGTTGCCAGTTTTGCCGAGGCAATATCGGCGTTGTGTTCCCGCAAAATAAGTTCGCGTGCCTTCAGCCCCAAGGTGGTTGCTTTTTCACGATTCTGCGTAAGCGTTCTTATTTCGCGAACGAAACTAATCGGGTCATCGGCAAGAATAATATTCTCGCCGTTGCTGCAGTTGATGCCTTCTGCACCAATTGTAGTAGAGATTACAGGTTTTGCAAGCGCCATCCCCTCAATTATTTTAATACGAACGCCACTGCCTGAAAACAGGGGTACAATCATTACCCCTTTTGATGCCATAAACTCAGCCGCATCGGGCACTTCACCGATAACGGAAACACCCGGGAATGAACTACGGGTAAGCCATTTGGGCATATTACGTCCGGCAAGATAGAGTTTTATTTCAGGATATTCGCGCTGTACCAAAGGCCACACCTGAGTAATAAACCAACGCATGCCTTCCTGATTCGGAAACCAATCCATTGAGCCGAGATGAAACAGGCTGGGCCATTCGGCTTCGGCAGAAGGTATTTGATAATTGTCGGCACTAACACCAAACGGCACGAGAGTCAATGGCTTCGCAATATTTAGTGACTTTATGAATGCTTCGTCCTGAGGCGAAATGGCTGCAATGGCATCCACATTTTTAAATACAGACAGCTCATAACGGCTGAGTTTTCCTGACAAATACCGAATGTACTTACGGGTAACAGGATTAACCGTTGATTTTGCGATGCGTTCCCAAATCAGGTGTTCAATATTATGTGCACGAAGCACAATACGGGCGGTAGAATACTTTCTGATAATATCAATGTACGGAGCAACAAAAATTGTTTCCAACTGCACAATGTCGTAATTGCGGGATTGCAAAAGCTTCACCAGTTCAATCTCAAAACGTTTGCTTACAAATCGGGTAACATGATAGGAGCGACTGCTGAAAAGGTTGGCAAAGGCCCCGGTTATGGTAACTGAGTTATTGACCTTGACGAGGTGAAAGTTTCCGGCAACGCAATCAGGAACGGAATCGGCAGCCACAGGATATTTAGGAGTACTCATTGCCAACACATCCACTGTATGTCCCAATTGCGTAAGGCCTTGGGTGAGGGCATGCATGGCAATGGGACCGCCTTCTTTGGGTGGCCACGGTGATTTATTACAAAGCTGAAGTATGTTCATGCTATTTTTTTCTTTTAACGAAAATACCTTTCACGAAGCCGGTTATCATTTTAAAGAATGATATCCAGAAATCGCCGCTCATAATGCGCGAATCAGTGCTTGCACTGTATGTGAGCAATACGCCGATAGGTAAAAATATCAGTGACGCCAACCACATACCTTCCATAGCCGACATCACGCCTTCGCGAGCTGCTTTCTCACCTGTAATGGAGACAATGTGAAATAAAATAAAAAACAGTGTTGCAAACACCACAGGCAGACCAAGCCCGCCTTTTCGGATGATTGCTCCGAGTGGAGCCCCGATAAAAAACAATATAAGACAGGCTATTGACAGCGTAAATTTGCGATGCCATTCAATTTCATGCCTGACAATAATTTCATTTTTAAGCTGATAATCTTTTGCAATGTACTCCAGCTGTTCATTAACACCCCGTGCGCTGTTCAGCGCCCTGTCAACCAAAACTTTCCCCTCTTTTGGTGAAAATCCGGCAATAAAATCGTCCTTCAAAGCTTTAGCTGTATCTGCTTTCGGATAAACCGTGGTATCAATTACAGTGTAGAAATAAAAATTACGCAGAATATAATTGTAGGTATCTTCCTCTCTTTTCACAAATTCTTTGCGCAGCGTATCTTCGGCTTCAACAAGCTGCACCAGATTGAGCATCTGGTAATGGTCTTTAAACAGGTCTTCATTGGTTCGGGACATTTTAAATGAAGACAGGTCGAACCGCCGCATTTCTTCCTTGAATTTTGTACGCTGAAATGGTCTTTTTTGCGAACCGGAAGCGTCGCGGAGTTTTTCGTAATAATTATTCCCGTTGAACAATTTAAAAATCAGAAAACGCTTATCGGGTGTATTTTCCATGGTGCCCGATTCCGCAACGGTGAGGTTAATATTCCCCATATCTTCCGTTTGATCGTAAATCATAATATTGTGGAGTGTAACACCATCAGCTTCCTTTTTCCCGATGCGAATCGTATAACCGTCAATATCATTGTAAAAAACGCCTTCATTGATGCTCAGGGCAGGTTTTTTTTCACGTACATCATACAGCAATGTACCGAATTTTAGATTTGCAACCGGAAGCACATTGTTTGAGAAATAAAAGGCAAAGGCGCTCAACAAAACAGAGAATACAACAAGGGGCATCATGGCACGGCGAAAAGAGATTCCGGCAGCTTTTATGGCAACCAGTTCGTAGTGTTCGCCCAGATTTCCGAACGTCATGAGCGATGCCAGCAACACGGCAAGCGGGAGCGCCAGCGGCACAAAAGTTGCTGAAGCATAAAAGAGTAGCTGCATGATAACGTACCATTCAAAGCCTTTGCCCACGATATCGTCGACGTATTTCCACAGAAACTGCATCAGCAAAATGAACAGAGCAATAAAAAACGTAAGAAGCATAGGTCCGAGATATGACCTGAGGATAAAAATATCCACCTCCTTAATTTTAAATTTTCTCAGTATTTTCACGTTTCTTCCAATCTACGAATGCAAAGATAATCGCTTTTATCATTTCGGCTGCCATAATCGAAAAGCTGCAATCAGGGCATGAAATATTTTATGATTTTTAATGATTATATGCGGCAGTATGAGCAATATCAGCGCGATGAAGGATTCTTAAGGAAAACCAGGTCAGTTAAATAATTGGCATATTGCATAATATATGTATTTGAAAAAAAATCACTTTCTTAACATTTTTTTTTATTGAAAATGCAACTTGTTTTTAAAAACTACGTATATTTGTCAATATTTAATTTATAATTATGAAAACAGGTAAAGTAAAATTTTTCAATGAATCCAAAGGTTATGGATTTATCAAGGATGTTGAATCAGGCAAAGAGTATTTTGTCCATGTGACTGATCTCATTGACAAGATCAAGGAAGACGATGATGTGACCTTTGAGTTAAAAGAAGGAAGAAAGGGATTAAACGCAATCAATGTTAAACTTGCATAGTTTAATTTTCCCTGAAATTTCGATTAGGCCTCACCTTTGGGTGGGGCTTTTTCTTTGTCAGCCCACCCTATTCGTGATATTAAGTTTTTGTGATATCAAGCAGAACCGATTGCTTGACTTTGGGCTACCGGTATCTGTAATTTTGTATTCATGAAAAAATATCTCATTCTGTTATCAGTATCGGTGCTGATTTCGTGCAGTGGCAGCGCCCAAAAAGTTGAAGTCGGATCACAGGTTCCTGATTTCTCGTTAAAGAATCAAAACGACAGCGTCTTTGCTTTGCGCAATGTTGTTGGCAGGCAAAAGCTGGTAATCTACTTCTACCCTGCCGATGATACGCCGGGTTGTACCAAAGAGGCATGCTCTTTCCGCGACCGCTTCGATGTTTTCAAAGAGGCAGGTGCTCTGATTATTGGAATCAGCGGGCAGTCGGTTGAGAGCCATAAAGCCTTTGCCGAGAAATACAATTTAAATTTCACGCTTCTGGCTGATGAAGGCAATAAAGTGCGTAAACTTTTCGGTGTGCCCGGTGGCATGATTCCCGGCAGAGTTACCTATGTTGTGGATTTAACGGGAAAAGTAGTGTACATTTTCAATTCGCAGACGGAAGCTACCAAACATGTTGATGAAGCACTCAGGATATTGAAGGAGATGAAGTAAAATTCAGGAATTGTTTTATCTCCATCGGTGCAAACCGGCATCATCCACTATGACTTTATCATTATCTATCAGCCATCGGATAACACTTATGATTTTCTGAGCTTGTTTTCCTTTAAGAGAATCCACAATTTGGTCTAAAGTCAAGGATTGAGCTTTTAGCATTGGCTTCAGCAATTCTATCATGCTGCTGAACTCAAGTTCACTCAGACTTAGTTTATTCCGTTCAAGACACACATCGCACACACCGCAGCGTTTACTTTCTTTTTCGCCAAAATAGGCGAGCAACAACTGGCTGCGGCACTTAGTTTCACAGCGGATATAGTCGATGATGGCATCCAGTCTTTTTGCGGCATTCACTTTAAGGTCGCGTGTGGCTTTATCGGAAAAGTTGAGGCTTTTAACATCAAAACGTTCGGTAAGAAAAGTAATCTTTGGTTTGTCACTTCCTTCAATGTACTGGCACAAACCAAATTTAACCAACAGCCTGAGCATTTTGACCATATTCTCTCTGGACTGTTCGGCACGTCGGGCAATAGTATCTTCATCAATTTTCACAAAATCATTGAACATGCCGGTGTACATCCGAAGCAGCATTTTTATAAAGCCGTCATATTTTGGATGCTCCACCTGAAAGCGGTATAAATCTTCTTTGGAAGCAGTAAACAGCAGCCTTGAAGTTTCATTGAAGCCATCTGAAAGAAAAATGTATCCGTCGCGCTGCAGGCTCTTCAGCGCACTATAGGCTATTACGGGCGAAAACCTGTATGAATTACAAAAATCGGAAATGCTGAATTCAAAGGTTGCATCGCGTCCGCTGCCGGTAGCCAGTTGAAAATAATTTCCGAGCGCCTGATATACGTGTCGCAGTGTTTCGCTGTCGGGATATGATTGTTCAAGATTTTTTTTCGCATCAATAATATCGGCTTCTTCCCAAAACAAAGCGGCATAGGCTTTTTTTTCATCGCGTCCTCCCCTGCCGGCTTCCTGAAAATAGGCTTCCAGACAATCGGGCAAATCGATGTGCACCACAAAACGCACGTCGGGTTTATCGATGCCCATACCGAATGCATTGGTAGAAACAATGATGCGTTTTTCATTCTTCATCCATGCATTTTGCCGCGCGTCGCGGGTTTTAGGATCAAGACCTGCATGATAGTAATCGGCACTTACACCATTTTTTTGAAGAAATTCAGCAATCTCACGGGTTTTCTTTCTGTTACGCACGTAAACAATTCCGGTACCCTGAATGTTATTCGTCACGGTGAGCAAGCGTTTCAGCTTGTCTTCCTCTTTAGCCACCATGTATGCCAGATTATCGCGTTCAAAACTTTTGCTCAGCGCATTTTTGGTTTTGAATCCTAATTTCTCCTGAATATCATTCACCACATCGGGCGTGGCAGTTGCTGTAAGGGCAAGTACCGGAACACCGGGAAGCAACTCACGAATGACAGCTATTCTAAGATATGGCGGACGGAAATCATAGCCCCATTGAGAGATGCAATGCGCTTCGTCAATAGCGAGCAGGTTCACTTTCATTTTTTTCAAACGCTCACGCAAGAGCTCTGTTTCCAGCCTTTCGGGCGAAAGGTAGAGCAATTTTACATCGCCATAAACGGCATTATCGAGCATGATATCCATTTCTGAACGGCTCATTCCGGAATAGATAGCTGCGGCATTGATGCCACGATTTTTCAGGTTCAACACCTGATCTTTCATGAGCGCAATCAAAGGCGAAACGACAATACAAACGCCTTCGCGCGCGAGTGCGGGAACCTGATAACAAATGGATTTCCCTCCACCTGTAGGCAGCAGTGCGAGCGTATCTCGATTCTCCAAAACAGCATTGATGATATCTTCCTGCAATGGCCTGAAACGGGAATACCCCCAATATTTTAGCAGGATCTGGCGAATATCCACTTCAATTATTTATTTTTAATATCCACAAAGGTGTTGCCTGTAAATGAACATTTCTTCAGCTTAAGTTTTTCGGATTTATTGGAAAGATACCCAACCTGATTATTGATGAACTTACATTTCTCCAGTGTAAAAACGCCACTATCATCTCCAAAGCTGAAAAAATAAGGCATAAATTCTGAATTTCTATTTTCGGTAAAGCTGCATTTAAAAAAGCGGACGTCCGTTGAACGTTCCGTATCTATAAGATTGAATTCACCTGTTTTTGTAAACAGCACATTTTCAAACAGCAGACTGGACGAACCGATAATCGTCATCAGGTCGTAGCTGCAGTCTCGAATAGTAGAATTTTTAAAAATAAAATTGTCAACAGATTCAATGCCCAGCCCTTCTTTGCCGCTGCCATAAAGTACACAGTTCACAATGTCGATGCCGTTGCATCCTACAAACCCGAGCACGCCGCCATCGCAATAACCGCTTTCAAGATGTCCGAATGTAATGCCTGAAATTGAAATATTCCTACAATTATAAAACGCCAGAACCCAGGCATAACGTGGCTTTACAACAATGGTAACTTTTCCTTCCGATTTAATGGTAAGATTGCTCACATCGTGTATCTGTAATTCATATCCGTCAGTTACGTCTTTCCAAATTGTATTTGATTTCTGATCGCTCATTACCGACGAAAGGTTATAAGTCCCGCTTTTCAGGATAATGGTAACCCCGTTCTGAATGGCCGCAACAAACTCCTCGGGAGAGCTTACACGAATCTCCTGAGCAAACGAAAATATGGGTACAAACAATAAAAAATACAATGCAATTTTGACTCTCATAACTTTGATGATTATTATAATCCGTATTTATCAATCAAATAAATTAATGCAGCCAATGATGCGCCCCCAAGCTGCAATTCGCGTTTATTAACGTTTTCGAACACATCGGATGCCGCGTGCTGATAATCAAAATACCGTTGCGATTCGGTGATGAGTGCAATGAGCGGAATGCTTTGTTCTTTCAGAAACGAGATATCCACTCCCGATCCGCCTTTTTCCAAAATGTAAATTCCGTAAGGCAACAGAAGTTCTTTCCACTTCTGAACTTTCTTTAGACTTTTATCATCGGCATCAATTGAAAAACCTGTAGGCGTAAACACACCACGGTCAGTCTCGATAGCGGCAACATGCTTTTCCTTGTGTTGCTTTACTGCATCCGCGTAAGCTTTGCCGCCACGCTGAGCAACTTCTTCGTCCATAAATACCACGCAACGTATGGTGTGCCTGGGCTTATAGCCGATGGCTTTAAAGATGCGTATCACATCCATAGCCTGCACGGTTCCGCCGCCATCGTCGTGAGCTCCTTCGCCCGGATCCCACGCATCAATATGACCGCCCACCATAATAATTTCTTCAGGGTTTTTAGTGCCTTCAATTTCGCCCATCACATTGTATGAATCGGCTTCTTCAAGTTCCTGACAGGTGGTGCGAAACCAAACATTTGTCTGCGGATCGGATTTGAGCCACGAGCTTAACAAATCGGCATCGGCTGTTGAAATTGCAACCGCAGGAATGGAGTCCACGCCGGCTTCGTATCGCATGATGCCTGTATGAGGAATATTATTATCAGCAAGTGTGAGGCTGCGGACGATAACACCGGCAGCACCATATTTTGCAGCTTCGGCTGCACCGTGAACACGAAATCCGGCAACCCCACCATAAGCTGCAAACGTGTAAATAAATTTGGGGTCGGCCGGCTGATTGAAGAAAATTATTTTTCCATAAGCCACTGTTTTATTCAGTCCGGCAAGCTCTTCAAAACTTTTAACTTCAATCACTTTTCCATAAAGACCTTTAGTACCCGTTCCGACAGAGCCACCAAGCGCGCACACATTCAGCTCTTTCGAACCATACATAGCGGAAACCATTGATGCGGTTTCTTTTTCACCACGATTCCAGTTACGCACCTTAACCGGTTGGCGGTACACAGTGTCGGCATCCATTTGCCGAAGCGTCTGGTAAGCCCATTCCACGGCAGCTGCAGCCTGAGGCGAACCACAAATGCGGCCGCCAATCTTTTTACAGAGATAATGCAGGTTTTCGTACGATGAATTATCAGTAAGGGCGTTATCGTAAATAGAACGTATAATCACAGAATCGTTGTCCTGTGCATGTGTTACGAGCGCGCACGATGATGATAATAAAACAATTAATAGCAATCTGTAGAGGGTTTTCATTACTTACGTAATTTTATAAACAAACAAATTAAGAGAAAATTTAGGAACACTAAAGGTATAAAAAAAGTGAACAATTAACAGCTAATATTGGTTCACTGCTAATTGTTCACTACAATTTATTCCCAAATTTTCCTGCTATTCAGTTTTTCTGTGCAGCTTGCTGCCTGCAAGGTTTTCGAGGGTTTTAACAGGGTTGCTGAAATGGTTCGCAAAAACCATAGCGGCGATTACGTAAGGTTTGTAGCCTGCCTCTTTGTAAGTTGCAATGCGATAACGTTCAAAAACGGAAGCTGAAACTTCGCCGGCTTTACACGATACATCAGTAATATCAGCAGGAAGACAATGCATATAGAGTGCTTTACCTTCTTTGGTAAGTTTCATTTTTTCTTCGGTGCATTCCCAGTCTTTGAATTTGGCATTGTTCTCAAGACATTTTTTCTCAAGTACCTTCAGTCCGTCGTTGTCGCGGTTCTTCAACAGTGTGGTTCTTTCCTGCATTACCGAGAACGGAGCCCAGCTCTTGGGATACACAATGTCTGCATCTTTGAAAGCTTTATCCATATTATTGGAAACGGAGAATGAACCACCGTTTTCAAGAGCATTTTTAAATGAAAGGTCCATCACATCAGGAATCAGGTCGTAACCTTCGGGATGAGCCAGTTCAACGTGCATACCAAAGCGTGTCATCAGTCCGATGATACCCTGAGGAACTGAAAGCGGCTTGCCATAGCTGGGTGAATATGCCCATGTCATGGCAATCTTTTTGCCGCGAAGGTTCTCAAGTGAGCCATATACATTTTTGAGATGCAGCAGGTCGGCCATGGTTTGTGTAGGATGGTCGATGTCGCACTGCAGGTTCACGATACCGGGACGCTGAGGAAGCACGCCCTGTTCGAAACCATCGTCGAGGGCGCTGCCCACTTCCTGCATGTAAGTATGACCTTCACCCAGGAACATATCATCACGTATTCCTATTACTTCGGTAAGAAAAGAAATCATATTCGCGGTTTCGCGAACAGTTTCGCCGTGTGCTATCTGTGATTTTCCTTCATCGAGATCCTGCACGGTCAGACCAAGCAGGTTTGCTGCCGACGCGAAAGAAAAGCGGGTACGGGTTGAATTATCGCGGAAATTTGAAATAGCCAGCCCTGATTCAAAACAGCGTGTCGAGATATTGTGATCTCTCAGGTATTTGAGGCTTTCTGCTATGTTAAGGATGGTTTTAAGCTCATCAAGTGATTTATCCCAGGTGAGTAAAAAATCATTCTTATACAAGCCTGATTTGTAACTTTTAAGTTCATTCAGTAGTTTCTCAAACTCTTTTTCCATAAATTTTAAGTTAGAAAGTTTATAAAGTTTATAAAGTCAGAAAGGTTAAAAACACTTTCTGCTTTCCAAAAACACGCCCCTGCTCTTGTTCAGAGAGTATTCTTTTTCACACCTCAGAAATTAATTATGAGATGTATGGCATATTTTTTTAATTATTAATTATTAATTGTTAATTATTTTTCTGCTGCCATCATAGCGTAAGCTGCATAGAATGCAGATGCCACCACGAGGTCATCAATCTTCACCATTTCATTGGGTGCATGAGCAAGTACTTCGTTGCCGGGACCAAAACCGATACACGGAATTTTATACATACCGTTGATGGTAACGCCGTTGGTTGAGAATGTCCACTTATCAACAACGGGTTTCTTTGCGAACAGACCTTCAAACGCTTTTACGCCAAACTGAACGGCATCTTCGCCTTCTTCAATTTTCCATGTAGGATAGTATTTTTCCATCCCGTATTTATTGCCTGTAAAAGCAACGCCGTCGTAATACAACACTTCTACTTTGGCGTCCATACCTTTTACTATTTCTTCAACTTCGGCAACAGCAATCTCTTTGGTTTCGCCCCAGGTAAGACGTCTGTCAAGATGAATTTTAGCGTAATCGGCCACAGCACAGAGTGAAGGGCTGCCGCTCACGAACTCAGAAATGGTAACACTTCCTTTTCCGAGGAATTCATCGTATGCAAGACGCTCATTCAGTTTTTCCACTTCGAGGCAGGCACGTGATGCCATGTATACGGCATTCTTGCCGCGCTCGGGAGCCGAGCCGTGTGATGAAACGCCGCGGAAGGTAACTTCAATTTCCATACGGCCGCGGTGTCCGCGATAAATGCAAAGATTCGTAGGTTCCGTGCTGATTACAAAATCGGGAACAATTTTATCTTCTTCAATGATATATTTCCAGCAAAGTCCGTCGCAGTCCTCTTCCATCACGCTGCCGACAAAATAAATGGTAAGGTCCTTATCAAAACCAAGTTCCTTTAGAATGCGGCCTGATGTTACGAATGATGCGGGTCCGCCTTTTTGGTCAACGGTGCCGCGTCCGAGAACGTATCCGTCTTTAATTTCGCCGCCGAGCGGGTCGAATGTCCAGTTGGCGATATTGCCGATATCAACGGTATCCATATGACCATCGATGGCAAGAATTTTTTTGCCGTTGCCAATGCGTCCGATAACATTTCCGATTCCATCAATAATAACCTCGTCAAAGCCGGCTTCTTCCATCTGCCTTTTCAATTCATACTGCACTTCTTTCTCTTCCATACTCAGTGATTTGAGTCTAATCAGGCGCGAAAGATTCTGTGCCGTATAATCACGATATTTTTCAGCCAGTGCGTTAATCTTTTCAAAAACTTGTTCCATGATCTTCTTTCTTTATCTTTAAAATTATTTCAAATTGAGCCACAAAAGTATAAAACTCTGACGTTATAGCATCCTAAAATCTGAGGAATATAACAGGCACTTCTTACATACAGCTCAGAAAAGCCCATATTTATTAGAATAGCCGGGCAGGTTTTATAAAAAACAGGTATTTTTGCAGCATGTCGGATATAATTAAAATACTTCCTGATTCGGTGGCGAATCAGATAGCCGCGGGCGAGGTGATACAGCGCCCGGCATCCGCCGTGAAGGAGCTGATGGAGAATGCCGTGGATTCCGGTGCGAATGAGATACAACTCATTGTCAAGGATTCAGGTAAAACGCTGATTCAGGTTACTGATAACGGATGCGGTATGTCGGAAACCGATGCACGCCTCAGTTTTGAACGCCACGCTACTTCCAAAATCAGAGATTCAAAAGACCTGTTTGCCATTCGCACCTTCGGGTTTCGCGGCGAAGCACTGGCTTCTGTTGCAAGTATTGCGCAGGTGGAGCTGAAAACAAGACGCACAGGCGACGAAGCCGGCACCTGTATAGAAATTGACGGGTCGAAGGTAAAAAGTCAAGGACCTTGTGCCACACCCGAAGGAACGTCGATTGCGGTTAAGAATATATTTTTCAATGTGCCGGCACGAAGGAATTTCCTGAAGTCGGATACTACCGAAATGAGCTACATTATTGATGAATTTCAGCGTGTGGCACTTGTTCATCCTGAAATCAGTTTTATTCTTTACCATAACGGAAAAGTGGTGATACAGGCCGACCGCTCCAATCTCAAACAGCGGATTCTGGCCTTGCTGGGCAATTTTCATAACGAGCGCATTATACCTGTTGAAGAAGAAACTACGGTAGTTAAAATTTCCGGATTTATAGGCAAACCCGAATTCGCCAAAAAAACACGGGGCGAACAGTACTTTTTCGTGAATGGCCGATTCATTAAAAATTCTTATCTGCATCACGCGGTTGAAGCCTCGTATCTTGAACTGGTGCCTGAAAATACACATCCGGCCTATTTCATTTACATGGATATTGATCCTGCCAAAATTGACATCAACATTCATCCTACCAAAACTGAAATTAAATTTCAGGAAGAAAAGGTTATCTATTCCATTTTACGTGCAACGATACGCAAATCAATCGGCAAATTCAGCATCAGTCCAAGCATTGATTTTGAAGCCGAAAAAGGCATGGAATATGACCTCAGTTACGATAACCGCCCCATTAAAGTGCCTACCATCAAGGTAGATCCGCATTTTAATCCGTTTGATAAAAAAGAAAGTCCTCCCCTGCGCGAACAGCAGAGTCCGCGCGAAATATCAAACCAGCAGCACTGGGAAAAACTCTACGACAGCCTGCCTTCGCTAAAGAATGATGCAGAACCGGTTGCCGGACAGCCTCAGCAAAGCGAGGTTTTCAGCGTGCGTACCGATGAAAATATTGTAAGGAACGGACAAAGCAGTTTTATTCAGCTGCAGCAAAAATACATCATGACAAATGTGAAATCGGGCGTGATGATTATTGCACAGCAGGCAGCTAACGAACGGATTTTATACGAACGCTATCTTCAGAATTTTGAACAAAAATGCCATCCGGTACAACGCAGTCTGTATCCGCAAACCATTGATTTCAGCCCGTCGGACACCGAATTGCTGAGTGAGCTGACCGGAGATATCCGCGCCATGGGATTTGAGATAGAGCCATTCGGACCCGGCACGTTTCTGGTGAATGGTACGCCTGCCGGCATGAAAGACAGTGACGTTAAAGAACTGATTGAAGAAGTGCTGGAAAATTTTAAAAAGAATTTGCTCGACCTGAAAATGGATAAAAAAGCAAATCTGGCGCAGGCTATGGCACGCAATATGGCAAAACGCACCAACCACCAGATGCAGCCGGAAGAAATGCAATCGCTTGCCGACAGGCTGTTTGCATGCAGCGCACCGGAAATTTCACCTTCGGGAAAACGCATTGTTTTCATTCTGGGTTATGATGAGCTCGAAAAACGATTCAAATAAAAAAACAATTATTGCGTTCTGATAGGCAATAATACAATTAACCAAAGACATTCCATGAGTTACGAACAATACAGACCTGCAGGATTCAAATTGCTGCCACCGGTAGTAAAGAATCTGCTTATTATAAATATCCTCTTTTTTATTGCCAAATATGTTCTGGGTAATGCCATGAATGTTGACCTTGACGATATGCTCGGGCTGCATTATTTTGGAGCTGAAAAATTCAAGCCCTACCAGATTGTTTCATATATGTTTATGCATGGCGACATTACACATATATTATTCAATATGCTGGCTTTGTGGATGTTTGGCTATGTACTGGAAAATGTCTGGGGACCGAAACGCTTTCTCACCTATTATATTCTTTGCGGACTTGGCGCCGCAGCTGTACATTATATTATAGTTTATTTTCAGGTTCAGCCGGTACTGGAAGCGATTGAACAGTATAAAGCCAGTCCCGGATTGATACAATTCAAACAATTCATTGATAATCAACAGGTTTTTCAGGTAGCATCTTATGATATTCAGAATCATTTTAATACATTTTCAGTAAGCTATAACGGAATCATTCACAATTCCGATTCGCTTGCGCAGACAGCACAGCATTTTACATTGCAGGCACAAAATATCAGCGATTCAATAAGTATGCTGCATGCTCCCGCAGATTCACTCAGGGCGCAGGTTGCCAATCTGAATCAAATGGCTCAGATTGCCACGCAGCAATCAGATTCGTTACAACAGGCAGCTGTTACCTTTAACACAGATTTTATCAATCAGTATCGTGAAGATTATTTGAACGCACCGGTGATTATCGGTGCTTCGGGTGCCGTATTCGGCATATTGCTCGCTTTCGGGATGATGTTCCCCAACACCCTGGTATATGTATATTTTGCAATTCCGATGAAGGCGAAATGGTTTGTTATTTTATACGGCGGACTTGAACTGGTATTGGGTGTTTCAAACAGGTCGGGCGACAACGTGGCACATTTTGCACATCTTGGCGGGATGCTGGTAGGATTCATTATTTTGATGATATGGAAACGCAATAACCGTAAGAAAATGTTTGAAAACAGGGAGTAAAGGCAGGTAATAGGTAATTGGTAATAGGTAATAGGTAACAGGGAATAATCCTTTATCCCGACGTTCAAAATTTTCAAATTTTCAAATTGACTAATTATCAAATTATTTTTCGGCTTTATGAATAATAATTTCAATTTCAACAACTACCAGCCGGCGCGTCCTGCATCACCTCTGAAAGGTCTTCGCGATTTTTTCATGGGACGTTCCATGCTGTCGCGGCTCATCATCATCAATGTGGCGGTATTCCTGTTGGTGAACATCGCAGGCTTATTCCAGTTCTTTATGCAGATACCCTATTTGCAAAATGGCAAGGAAACCAATATATTGGTTTACTGGCTGGCACTGCCATCAAATCCCGACACCCTGCTGCATCGCCCGTGGACCATCATTTCTTACATGTTCCTGCACGAGAATTTCCTGCATATTTTCTTCAATATGCTGATGCTATACTTCGGCGGCAAGCTTTTTACTGAATATCTAGGAAGCAAAAAACTGCTTCTCACCTATTTGCTCGGCGGCATTTTCGGAGGAATTTTTTATGTAACAGCCTATAATATTTTCCCGGTTTTCAGCAATATTGCAGGCATTTCAATTGTTCTGGGTGCTTCGGCCTCAGTGCTTGCCATCATCATAGCCATTGCCACCTTTATTCCCGATTATTCGCTGAATATGCTGTTTATCGGCAAAGTCAAGTTCAAATACATGGCGCTTATTTTTGTTGCACTCGACTTATTAAGCATCCAGAAAGACAATCCCGGCGGTCACATCGCGCATCTTGGCGGGGCTTTCTGGGGATTCATTTATATACTTGCACTGAAAAGTAAGGTGATAGGCAATAATCTGGCTAACCCATTTAAAAAATTGTTCAGGCGCAAGCCGAAATTTAAAGGTTACACTTCCTACACCCGGCCACCGGTAAACGAAGACGATTACAATAAAGTACGTGCCGATAATCAGAAAAAGACCGATGCTATCCTCGACAAAATAAAAAAATCAGGTTATTCGAGCCTTACGAAAGAAGAAAAAGAATTTCTATTTAAAGCAAGCAGTAAACCCTAATTGCATCATACAGGTGGCAGGAAAATCGAAAAGCAAAACAGGTATATTATTGAAATTGGTATTCGGATTGAATATCATTTTTGCCCTGTTGCTTGCCTGCTCCTGCCTCGCCCCTTTTATCAGTCCTGAGAAAATCTGGTTCTTCGCTTTTGCCGGTCTGGCCTACCAGCCACTTGCCTTGATTAATCTGGGTTTTGTGATTTTCTGGCTCATCTTTAAGCGCATATATTTACTCCTTTCATTGATTATGTTGATGGCAGGATATAATCATGTGCGTTCGCATTTTCAGTTCAGAGAAACAACAGGCAAGCCCGAAAAAGGTTCGTATACACGAGTGTTATCATACAATGTAAGGAATTTCGACATTTACAATGTGGATAAAAAATGGAAGCATGATTTCACGAATCGAAACAGAATATTTACGTTCATTAAAGACCAGATGCCTGATATCATTTGCTTTCAGGAGTTTGTAAATGACCTCAGCGGGACTTTTAAAACGCTGGACACGCTGGTGCAGTTTCAAAAAGCGAAATACTGTCATGCGGAATATAAAATCACTTCGCGCAACATCAACCAGTTTGGTATTGCCACATTCAGCGCTTATCCGATTGTAAATAAAG
This sequence comes from Bacteroidota bacterium, assembly GCA_037133915.1. Classification (NCBI taxonomy): domain Bacteria; kingdom Pseudomonadati; phylum Bacteroidota; species Bacteroidota bacterium. The sequence goes on along the minus strand of JBAXND010000009.1, from coordinate 69,403 downwards.
GAAAGATTGATTTCCCCTGGTCGCGCAGCAATTTATGCATTTGGACAGACGTACTTATAGGCAAGGATACAGTACGAATCTACAATGCCCATTTTGAGAGCATACGTTTGAGTAAGGAAGAAACAGAACTTGCTGAAAATCCCGGGACTGTGAGTGAAAACAAGGATAACGAAGCACTGAAACGCACTACAAAAAAGATGTTTGATTATATGAAAGCAGCGTACAAAAGGCGTTCGCGTGAAGCCGAAATGGTTTCAGATCATATTCTCAACTGCCACTTTCCGGTTATATTATGCACGGACCTCAATGATACACCCTGCTCTTATGCTTACCACCACATCAGTCACAGCCTTACTGATGCCTTTGTAAGATCAGGTTCAGGAACGGGAAGCAGCTATCCGGGCTTTCCATTGCCATTCCGCATAGATTATATCTTTTATTCGGATCCGTTTAGCGCGATAAATTTCAAAACGCACAAGCTTATGTACTCCGACCACTACCCTATCACATGTGATTTTGTGAAGGATTGATTTTACATGAAATACCGGAATTGTAGATTATCAGAATGAATGATCATCGACAATATAATCGTACATTTCCTGAGCATTATTATTATAGGGATCCAGCTCCAGCACTTTCTTAAATTCTTCTTTTGCCAGATCATACTTGAACGTGCGCATATAGGTTCGACCAAGATGATAGTGCGCTGATACGTGCTGATTGTTTTCCTGTACTAATTTCTGAAAGTGAGGCAGCGCTTCTTCGTACCGTCCGGTTGCTTTTAATGCAATTCCAAGATAATAATGTGCCATTGTTGTATCGCCTTTGCCTTCCAGCATTTTGCGATAGCAATCAATACTTTTAGCTTCCTTGCCGAGATGGTAATAACTCAATCCCATCCAGATGTAGGTCATCGGCAGTGGCTTTCCTGACTCAATAATTTTCTCGAAAACTTCAACGGCCTGTGTAAATAAAGTGGCGCGGTACATGGCAACACCCATCCTGTAATATATATAGATACTACCGGGTCTGAGCTTCAATATTTTTTTATAGGCACAAATGCATTTATTCATCTCGCCCAGAATATAATATTGATTTGCTACCTCCAGTAAAAGTCGGATACTGTCAGGGCTCTTCTCAAGTTCCGCTTCGAAAAATGCAACTGCATCTGTCAGATTACCGTCTAATACCTGTTCAAAGGCTTTGTCAAATGGGGCAATATTAAAGTCGTTCATACAATTTCATTTTTAATAATTACGGGTTAAAAATAGCAATTAATTATTACAAACGGCTGATTAAAGGAACATATTCCTGTTTGGGGAACACGCCCTTATATGCCGGGCGGATAATACGCTTTGCAGATGAAGATATTTCCTCAATGCGGTGTGTACACCATCCTGCAACCCTTGCCATAGCAAATAAAGGTGTGAACAATTCCTTCGGTATGCCAATGCATGAATACACAAAGCCTGAATAGAAATCCACATTGATGCACACCTGTTTATCGGGTCCGTTGCCTTTAAATTCGGCAAAAACCACGGGGGCAAGCTTTTCAAACAATTCATAGAGTTCAAATTCATCAATCTTGCCTTTTTCAACAGCCAGGTCGCGCGCTCTTTCTCGCAGAACAATAGCTCTTGGGTCTGAAATGGTATAAACGGCATGACCGATACCATAAATCTTTCCACTGAAATCATTTACTTTTTTGTTCAGAATTTTAATTATGTACTCCCGAACTTCATTTTCATCTTTCCAGTCAGAAAGATTGCGTTTCAAATCTTCCATCATATCAAGAACCTTCAGGTTGGCGCCCCCGTGCAAAGGTCCTTTCAATGAACCGATGGCTGCAGTAATAGATGAATAGATATCCGTTTCACTTGAACTTGTCACGCGCATGGTAAATGTTGAATTGTTTCCGCCACCGTGTTCTGCATGCAACACAAGAGCAAGGTCCAGCAAATCGGCTTCAAGCTTTGTATATCGTGAATTACCGCCTTTAACAAGATACAGGAAGTTCTCGGCAGTGCTCATTACCGGACTCGGATAACGGATGGACAGCGTCTTTCCCTGATACGCATAACTCATTGCCTGATATGCATATGCAATGATTGTAGGAAACTTGGCGATGATGTTCAGTGATTGTTCAATCATATTCCGGATACTAATCTCATCAGCCCGGGCATCGAGTGTGTACAGTCCCAGCACAGACCGTGCAAGCATGTTAAGAACATCGCGCCCTTTCATAGAAAGAATCATGTTCTTGATGAATGAATCAGGCAGTTTGCGCAACTGTGCCATATAATCGGTGAATACCGTCAGCTCATCCTTAGAGGGCAATTTACCGGTCAGCAAAAGGTAAACTGTCTCATCAAATCCATGTCGCTGGTCGCTTTTGAATCCATTTGCAAGGTCTTCGATATCAATTCCGCGATATACCAGCCGGCCCGGTACTGCAAGAACCTGATCGCCTTCCTTTTTATAACCGACAACATCACCAATATTTGTTAAGCCTGCCAGTACGCCGGTTTTATCTTTGTTGCGCAATCCTCTTTTGACATCGAATTTTTCATAATATTCGCGGTCAATGATGGTGGCTTCTTTTACCGATTTCTCAAGGTTTGACATTAAGCTATTGTTATCCATTTCTGATGTTTTTAGTAGTCCTGTTTATAAATTTGAAATAATGGCATCAGCAAATTCTGATGTTTTTAACAGTGTGGCACCTTCCATAAGACGGTGGAAATCATAGGTAACTTTCTTGCTCAGAATTGTTTTTTCGATGGCCGCATAGATACTTTCTGACACGGCATTCCATCCCAGATATTCAAACATCAAAGCTCCCGAAAGAATCACAGAGCCCGGATTGACTTTATCAAGACCGGCATACTTGGGTGCCGTTCCGTGTGTGGCTTCAAAGATGGCATGTCCGCTTTCAAAATTGATATTAGCGCCGGGTGCAATGCCGATTCCTCCAACAATGGCAGCCAGTGCGTCAGAGATATAATCACCGTTCAGATTGAGCGTGGCAATAACAGAATACTCAGCCGGACGTGTAAGAATCTGCTGCAGAAAAGCATCCGCAATCACATCTTTGATGAGTAATTTCCCGGCACGTTCGGCTGACTGTTGTGCAGCAATGGCAGCCTCTTCGCCTTTTTCTTTTAAAATCAAATTGTATTGCTGCCAGGTAAACACATCATTGTTAAATTCCCGTTCAGCCAGGGCATATCCCCATCTCATAAAGGAGCCTTCAGTAAACTTCATTATGTTCCCTTTATGAACCAGGGTTACTGAAGGAAGTTTGCGTTCCAGTGCAAACCGTATAGCCTGTCGCACAAGCCGCTCTGTTCCCTGCACCGATACAGGCTTAATGCCCAGCGATACTGTATCCGGAAAACGGATTGATTTCACGCCCATTTCATTCAGCAAAAAATTCTTCAGTTTATCGGTATCGGGTTTGCCATGCATGTATTCGATACCGGCATAAATATCTTCAGTGTTCTCTCTGAAAATATGCATATCCACGTTCTCGGGATGCTTCACCGGACTGGGCACTCCACTGAAATAGCGCACAGGCCGGTAACAGGTGTATAAGTCCAGTTCCTGACGAAGGGCAACGTTGAGTGAGCGCATGCCGCCACCGACAGGAGTTGTGAGCGGTCCCTTGATACCAACTAAAAATTCTTTAAAATCGTTCAGCGTTTCTTCAGGAAGCCATGAGCCTGTCTCGTTGAAGGCCTTTTCTCCGGCAAGCACTTCTCGCCAGAAAATTTTCTTCGAATCACCGAATGCTGCCTTTACCGCTGCATCAAATACACGCACAGATGCATTCCAGATATCAGGTCCTGTACCGTCACCTTCAATAAATGGTATAATCGGAAAGTCAGGAACCTGAAGTGTGCCATTTTCAATTTTAATCTTGTCTGCCATAATGCTCGTTTATTATGTTCGTTATTCAGCAAATGCCATTGCATCGAATGCCACCCCAATCTTTTCACCTTCTTTCGTAAGGTCATCAATGATAGGTTTCATCAAAGGCACACCATGTTTTTGATTGTATTTTTCATATTCAAATTCCTTCTCACCGGCTACCAGTATCTCGTTTCTTCCTTCAGCAAGAGGCGACAATTTCAACAAGCTGATCATTTCATCCATCTGGGCTTTAAAATCAGCAACCGGTCTGAATGCCGCAACATCCATTGCCATAAAAAAGTGAGAAACGCCGGTAGGTTCAGGTTTTGACGGTGAGCCGACGTGCGTAAGGAAATTCCCGCCTGAAAGCGCAGAGCAAAGAATCTCAACCATCACGGCAAGTCCGTAACCTTTGTATCCGGCGGTATAATCCATCCCGCCAAGCGGAAGCAATGCCCCATGTCCACCCGGTTTAATCTTAGATGGATCCGTTGTTACCCGGCCTTCAGAATCAATGCCCCATCCAAGTGGAATGGGTTCATTCTTTTTTTCATACACCTGAATCTTGCCATAGGCTACGGCACTGGTAGCCATATCAAGCACATAAGGATACCGGCTTCCGGCAGGAACGGCCATACTAATTGGGTTTGTGCCAAGCACTGCCGTTTTGCCATACGTTGGTGATACCAATGGTTGCGAGTTCGTCATACAAAAGCCAATCATGTCATGTTCCAATGCCATCATGGAGTAATAACCGGCAATGCCAAAGTGATTGCTGTTATTCACGGTGATGGAAGCCATTCCCGACTTTTTCGCTTTAGCGATACACATATTCATGGCATTGTGCGAAACAACCTGCCCACATCCGTTTCCACCATCAATGAGCATGGTGGTAGGCGTTTCGCTGACTACTTTATAAGGTGTTGTCGGGTCAATATATTTATTGATGATACGGTGCCCATAATAGGAACCAAGACGGTGCAGCCCGTGCGATTCTACACCTCGCATATCGGCTGATATCAGCACGTTTCCCACAATACGCGCATCCGCTTCGGGAACACCAAGTTTTGTCATATACCTGACCACAAAATCCATCAGGTCCTCTTTTTTAAATCGCATTAATGTTTCCATAACACTGTTTATACTTTAATTATTTGTTTGAATTTCTGATGAGATTAAGGGATGAGCCTGCTTTAAACCATTCTATCTGCGCAGCATTGTAAGTATGGTTCGCCTGTATGGTCTCTGTGGTACCATCACGATGCACAATTAAAATTTCAAGTGGTTTTCCCGCTTTGAAATCAGCAAGCCCGCTTATGGTCAATACATCGTCTTCACGAACTTTCAGATAGTCATTTTTATCTTTGAATGTCAAGGCGAGCATCCCCTGTTTTTTCAAATTTGTTTCATGGATGCGTGCAAAAGAACGTGCAAGAATAGCCTTCACATTGAGGAAGCGCGGTTCCATCGCTGCATGTTCACGCGATGAACCTTCGCCATAATTCTCATCACCGATAACAATCGTGGCTTCACCATTTTTTTTGAATTCTTTTGCAACCTCAGGTACTGTGGCATATTCCCCATTCATGGTATTCAGCACACTGTTAGGTTTATCATTAAAAAAATTAATTGCGCCTATCAACAAATTATCGGAAATATTTGCGAGATGCCCGCGATACTTCAGCCATTTGCCTGCCATTGAAATATGATCGGTGGTGCATTTCCCTTTTACCTTGATAAGGACTGATAATGCCATTGTATCATTTCCATCCCATGCTTTAAAGGGTTGAAGCTTCTGCAGCCTGTCTGAGTCTTGTTTGATTACTATTTCCGGTGCATCCGCCATTGTCGGCTTCTGATAACCTTCAACAACAGTACCGAAGCCTATTGAAGGAAGGTCAGTGCCAAATGGTGGATCCAGTTTCACCATCTCACCTTTCTCATTCATCAATGTATCAGTAATAGGATTAAAAGTAAGGTCTCCGGCAAGTGCAATAGCTGCAACCATTTCGGGTGAAGCAACAAATGCATGGGTATTGGGGTTTCCATCAACACGCTTCGAAAAATTTCTGTTGAAGGAATGAATTACGGTGTTCTTAAGACCTTGTTCAGAACCGGCACGCTCCCATTGTCCGATGCAAGGACCGCAAGCATTTGCAAAGATTTGTCCGCCTATTTTCCTGAAAATATCAAAAATCCCATCACGTTCGCATATGGCTCGTATTTGCTCTGAACCCGGTGTGATTGTAAAAACTGATTTTGCCTTTAAATGATTTTCATACGCATTCTTCACAACGGATGCCGCACGCGACAGATCTTCGTACGATGAATTTGTGCACGAGCCAATCAGACCAACTTCAACAGTGGTTGGCCAGGCATTTGCTGCTGCTGCAGCTTTCATTTCGGATACAGGTGTTGCAAGATCAGGCGAGAAGGGCCCATTAATATATGGTTCAAGTGTGCTAAGGTCAATCTCGATAAATTGGTCAAAATATTTTTCAGGCGAAGCAAGAACCTCCGGATCTGGATTAAGATCCGCCCCAACTCCGGTTGCAAGTTGTGCAACTTTTTCCCGGCCGGTAGCCTGAAGATACTTGCTCATGGCTTCATCAAAACCAAAAATTGAACAGGTAGCACCCAGTTCTGCGCCCATATTGCAGATGGTGGCTTTTCCTGTTGCAGAAAGCGAATTTGCTCCTTCACCGAAATATTCAATGATGCATCCGGTTCCTCCTTTAACTGTGAGTATTCCGGCAATCTTCAGAATGATATCCTTTGCAGACACCCAACCATTGAGCCTCCCGATTAGTTTTATTCCAATGATTTTTGGAAATTTAAGTTCCCATTCCATACCTGTCATCACATCAACGGCATCGGCTCCACCCACACCTATCGCAATCATACCAAGACCACCGGCATTTGGCGTATGTGAGTCTGTACCTATCATCATGCCTCCTGGAAAAGCATAATTCTCAAGAATAATCTGGTGAATAATGCCAGCGCCCGGTTTCCAGAAACCAATGCCATACTTATTACACGCCGAACTGAGAAAATCGTATACTTCATTATTGACAACAGTGGCCGTTTGAAGATCCTCTGCAGCACCCGACTTTGCAAGTATAAGATGGTCGCAATGTACTGAAGTGGGAACAGCCGTTCTGTCTTTTCCAGCCATCATAAATTGCAATAACGCCATCTGAGCCGTCGCATCCTGCATCGCAACTCTGTCCGGTCTGAAGTCAGCATAATCAACACTTCTGATTAAAACTTGAGAGGGTTCTCTGAACAAATGAGCATACAATAACTTTTCGCTCAGTGTTAACGGGTGGTTGAGAAGTTCCTTTATCCCGGAAATTCGCGCTGAAAGTGTTTTATAAAACAACTCTATTAATTCAATATCAAATTGCATGTTTCCTAGATTTTATGTTACAGCTGATGACAAATATAGCTTTGCTGTGCAGCTTATGCAATAGGATATATAGGATATAAATCAGACACCGGAATATACATAGGTGTATTCGCTGCTTCTCCTGTGTTGACAGCATCTACAGCCACGATGATATTAATCAGCATTACACCAATTATATCCATGACTTCGCGTTTTCCAATGACCTAATTAGAAATCCACGGAAAATTTTACAAGTTTCAATCTGACCAAAAATATTTTTAGTTAGCGCTTCACCATAATGAAACTGCTTTTCCCCCTATCTTTGCATTTATGGATTTTGAACTCACATCTGAATTTATCCCCACAGGCGATCAGCCCGAAGCAATCAAACAACTTGTAGAAGGTTTGCAGCGCGGTGATGAATCGCAGGTACTGCTGGGAGTTACCGGATCAGGAAAAACATTTACCGTTGCAAACGTAATTCAGCAAATACAGCGGCCAACGCTGGTTCTGAGTCATAATAAAACGCTGGCAGCCCAGCTATACGGAGAATTCAAGCAGTTCTTTCCCAAAAATGCAGTTGAATATTTTGTATCCTATTACGACTATTATCAGCCTGAAGCCTACCTTCCAATTTCAAATACTTACATTGAAAAGGACTTATCCATCAATGATGAAATTGAGAAACTAAGACTCAGTGCCACTTCTGCGCTGTTGTCGGGACGCCGCGATGTAATTGTTATCTCATCAGTTTCCTGTATTTACGGTATAGGTAACCCTGAAGATTTTTCGAGCAATGTAATACGCCTGCAGGTCGGACAAAAAGTAAGCCGGCAGGCTTTTCTTCAGGATCTCGTACATGTGCTTTATTCGCGAAACGACATAGAATTTACACGGTCCAAATTCAGAGTCAGAGGTGACACCGTTGACGTATTTCCGGCTTACGCCGATTACTGTTTCAGGATAAGTTTTTTTGGTAATGAAATTGATTCCATCGACTCATTTGAGCCTGTGAACGGTCGTAAACTGGAATCGCATACCGCCATTGCCATCTACCCGGCAAACATTTTTATTACGTCTAAAGAAACCATGAATTCGGCTCTCGATGAGATACAGCAGGACATGTTTAAACAGGCCGAATATTTTAGAGAAAACGGGCAGCACCTCGAAGCAAAACGGATTGAAGACCGGGTCAATTATGATATTGAAATGATGCGTGAACTGGGCTACTGCTCAGGCATTGAGAACTATTCTCGGTACTTTGACCGAAGAGCCACAGGGCAGCGACCGTTCTGCTTGCTCGATTATTTCCCCGATGATTTTCTGATGGTGATTGATGAAAGCCATGTCACCGTTTCACAGATTCGTGCCATGTACGGCGGCGACCGTTCACGCAAAAAAAATCTTGTGGAATACGGGTTTCGCCTGCCTTCGGCTATGGACAACCGCCCGTTGAAGTTTGATGAATTTGAAGCGATGGCTCCTCAGTTGCTTTACGTGAGCGCCACTCCTGCCGATTACGAACTGCAGAAAAGCGAAGGCGTGGTGGTTGAACAACTCGTGCGCCCAACGGGATTGCTCGATCCCAAAATCGTTGTAAAGCCGAGCCTGAATCAGGTTGATGACCTGCTGAATGAAATCAACGAAAGAATAAAAGTAAAAGAGCGCGTGCTGGTAACAACACTTACCAAACGCATGGCAGAAGAACTGGCCAAATACATGACAAAGCTCGACGTCAGGTGTCGCTACATACATTCGGAAGTGCACACGCTGGAGCGTGTTGAGATTATCCGCGATTTACGTAACGGAGTATTTGATGTGCTTATTGGTGTTAACCTGCTTCGTGAAGGCCTGGATCTGCCTGAGGTTTCACTCGTCGCTATTCTGGATGCCGACAAAGAAGGCTTTCTGAGGTCGGCACGCTCGCTTACGCAGACAGCCGGTCGAGCTGCGCGCAACCTGCACAGTCTGGTCATTTTTTATGCCGATAAAATGACCGAGTCCATGAAACGGACCATAGAAGAGACGGAACGGCGAAGGGAAAAACAAATGGCATATAACATTGAACACAATATAACTCCGACTCAAATCACAAAATCAGCAGAATCTATACTCGGGCAGACCAGTGTTGCCGATGGCAAAAACAAAGAGCCGAGACCGTACGTTGAAAGTGAAAACTTCAATGCTGCAGCCGACCCTGTGGTTGCCTATATGTCGAAGGAACAATTGCAAAAAGCGATTCAGAAAACGAAAAAATCAATGGAAGCCGCAGTTAAAGAACTTGACTTCATTGAGGCTGCACGCCTTCGCGATGAAATGTTCGCCTTCCAAAAACTGATTGACGGTAAATAAAAAAAAGTCATGAGTCGCCTGTCCGCCTGGCGGATGAGTTATGTGAAATTCAATATTTCCTACCCTCGGATTTTAGATTTATTTAATAATTTTTCATTACTGATTATTAATAATTTTTCGCATCTTTACAAAAAAAAATACGATGCGAAAGAAAGCAAAAAGCAATCTTCTGCGGGAGTACTTTGCATTCAATAAATCGGAACGCCGCGGCATTTTCATGCTGCTGGGAATTATTACCCTCATCATTCTCGGAAACATTGTAATGCCTTACGCTCTCCCGCGCCAGATGCAGGATTTCACACAATTCGACAAGGAAGTCAACTCATATCTGGAAACTCAGGAAGTGATTCAGCCTGCCAAATCATACTTCTCGGAAACGAAGGAAAAATTTACGGAATTTGATTTTAATAATTCCGACCGTTCGGTTAGCGAAAGCAATCTCAAGCCATTTGATTTCGACCCCAACACCATGACGCCTGAACAGTGGAAAACGCTTGGTTTGGAAGATAAGCAGATAAAAACACTGGAAAACTTTAAAGCAAAAGGTGGCAAGTTCAATAAAAAAGAAGACTTCAAAAAGATGTTTTGCATTTCCGAAAATGAATATCAGCTACTCGAACCGTATATTAAAATAACTGACAACAAAGCCACCAAAAATTCATCGTACGGAGAATTTAAAAAGCCGGAAATTCAAGTTATGGAGCTGAATACCGCTTCATCAGAAGAATTGGATAAGTTGCCCGGCATAGGACAATATTTTGTCGAAAAAATAATAAATTATAAGCTCAAATTAGGAGGATATTATTGCAAGGAACAGCTCAAAGAAATCAATAAACTGAATGATACCGTCTATTTAAAAATTGAGCCCTACATCATCGTAAATCCAAAAATAATTCGAAAAATTAACGTGAATACCGCCACTTATGAGGAGTTGCAGAAGCATCCGTATATCGGCTATAATGTAGCGCTATCGCTGGTTAATTATCGCGATGTGCATGGCAAGTACAAAGTGCTTGCCGACATCAAAAAATCTGTGCTTGTAAAAGATGCGCTGTATGAAAAAATAAAATATTACCTTTCGGTGGAATAAACTCCGGACTTATGAAGCATCGTAGCCATTGGTTTTATAAAAGTCTTGTCTTTGCGTTTTCCGCAATGGTATTTACGCTAGGGTTTATGCCCGCCTGCCGCCCAAAAGCGAAATACGGCGGCCCTCCCGATACATATAAAAGAATTCAGCAAATGGAAGACTCAATAAAGAAGGCTGATTCTGCGAATAAAAAATAGCGCTATCTTTGTATCAATCAATCTCCGACATCTAAAGCTACCTTACTATGAAAAGCTTCATCACCGTATCACTTCTTGCAATAGCCTTCCTGTTACCCACATTTGTAAAAGCCCAACAACCGGCCGCAGCTGACAAAATTACCTGGTACAGTCTTAAAGAAGCCACCGAGTTGAATGCAAAAAAACCAAAGAAAATTTTTATTGATGTGTTTACCGACTGGTGCGGATGGTGTAAAAAAATGGATCAGTCAACGTTTACAGATCCCGTTGTAATAAAGTTCATGAACAAGTATTTTTATGCCGTGAAGTTAAACGCGGAACAGGGCGATACAATCATATATCTGGGCAAAACCTACATAAATCCTAATCCCAAAAGCTCGCGTTCTACGCACCAGCTGGCCACAACATTATTACAAGGTCAATTATATTATCCCTCATTTGTAATTCTGGATGATAAAATGGCCGTCATCACGAAAACAATGGGATATAAAGAACCGAAAGAAGTGGAGCCTTTACTCAGATATTACGGAGAAAATGCATATAAGAAGAAAACCTACGAAGTGTATATGCAGACGTTCAAGAGTGAGCTTAACTGATATTCCGCTTACAGATTAACATTCAGACTTTCGCCAAAGTGTTTATTGTAATCCTCAATGGTATTGATATTATAACGTATCGATGGATCTTCAGTAGGAACAATAATCTTTTTCAGTCCCCGCAACTCATCTTTTAACGTCGTTTCATAGGTTTCAATACTCATTATCTTGTTCACGGCCTCAGTTCCAATGAGCACCGGGTGTCCACCCCGCCCTTCAAACGCAGGAACCACCCAACCGTCAGGAATATATTGCTGGTATAGCATGGAAAGTAACGATTCCGTAACAAAAGGATTATCGCCATCCTGAATAAAACAGGGGAAGCGTACACCCGAAGCTTTTATACCTAACTGTATGGAATAAAATCGTTCGTATTCCGGATGCTCATTAATCACTTTTACCGTCCCGTTAAGGAAATTATAATGTCCCACTCTGTAGCGGTCCAGATTCTCTTTGTTCAGCACCACCGCAACCTTGCCGCAACATATCGAACGATATTGGTCTATGATATGTTCCAGAAAGCAGACCCGCTCGTCCCACTTAAGAAACGGCTTACTCAATCCCATCCTTGCTGAATATCCTGCAGCAAGAATAACAACCGAGCACATCATCTGCTTTTTTCCGGTTTCCGGCATCCTTTTGTTTTTTTGGGACTGCAAGTTTAGCAAAAATATCCGACAATTAACAATTATTTAAGATAAAAATTAATGATTTATTTCATATTGTTAATATATAATATTTTAACTACCTAGTATTGTGAAACAACTAACAAAACATTGGGCATATATAACTTCAACTTTTGACCATGAAATGACTACTTTTGCACCTGAAAAATTTAATATATTATATCATGAGCGACAGATTTTCGATTGTATCCATTACTCAACTTTACCATCTGGCAACTTGCCGGACTTCCGAATTACTCGGAATACCTGAAGAAATTATTGCGACCGCAAAGCAAACAGAAAAGCTGAAAAGCACATTCATGGGCAAACCCATTGATTCTCCTGTTGGAGTTGCAGCCGGTCCACACACTCAAATGGCTCAGAATCTCATCGCAGCATACCTTTGCGGTGCACGCTATCTGGAATTGAAAACCGTTCAGACACTTGATGAACTCAATGTTTCTAAACCCTGTATCGACATGCAGGACGAAGGATACAACGTTGAATGGTCGCAGGAACTGAGGATACGTGAATCGTTCGAAGAGTATCTGAAAGCCTGGATTATTCTGCACCTGCTGCATCACAAAGCAGGAATAGCCGGAAAACCCGGATTTATCTTCAACATGAGTGTTGGTTACAACATGGAAGGTATTCTGAAAGAAAATGTTCAGTGGTTTTTTGGTAAAATGAAAAACTGTAAGGCAGAAAAAGAAGCGATGATTCAGGAACTCCTGCCGCTCTACCCTGCCCTTTCGGGAATAAATATTCCCGATTGCATGTCAGACAGCATTACACTTTCAACAATGCACGGCTGCCCGCCCGAAGAAATAGAAAAAATAGGGCTTTACCTGATCAATGAAATGAAGCTGAATACGCTGATAAAGCTGAATCCTACATTACTCGGACCGGAGAAACTGCGCACCATATTAAACAAGGTACACGGACATACCGCCGTTGTTCCCGACGAAGCTTTTGGTCACGACCTTAAATATCCCGATGCACTCAGAATCATCAATAATCTTACGGCTGCGGCTAAAACTCAAAAAGTATTTTTTGGGCTCAAGCTCACCAACACTTTGGAAACAATGAACAACAGGGATGTTTTTACGCCTAATGAGAAAATGATGTATATGAGCGGCAGAGCACTGCACCCCATCAGCATCAACCTCGCAAACGTGTTGCAGAAAGAATACGATGGCAAACTGAATATCTCCTTTTCGGCCGGCGCCGACTGTTTCAATATTCCGGATGTAATCTCTTGCGGGTTATTCCCGGTTACGGTATGCTCAGATGTGCTGAAACCGGGCGGATACGGTCGCCTGCATCAATATATTACCGCGTTGAACGAAGCCCTCGAAGCCAAACAAATGGCTTCACTCGATCTTCTGAAAGGCATTGATGAAAAAGCCCGGCAAACAGACATCATGGAAAATCTTGCAGCCTACGCCGATAAAGTACTTTCTGAAAAAGCCTACGCAAAAGACCTTTTCAAAGTGCCGTACATCAAGACCGGACGGAAATTGAATACATTCGACTGCATTGGAGCACCCTGTGTAAATACATGCCCCACCAATCAGGATATACCTGTATATATGTATCACGCGGCAAACGGCGATTTTGAAAAAGCCTTCCGCGTAATCATGCATACTAACCCGTTTCCCGCTGTTTGCGGAATGGTGTGTGACCACCTCTGCCAGACGAAATGTACCCGCGTAAATTATGACAACTCACTGCTGATACGCGAAGTTAAACGCTACATCGCCGAGAATGCCGGAACACCGGCACTCAAACCTCAAAAATCAAACGGTAAAAAAGCCGTTGTGATTGGTGCCGGTCCTTCAGGATTGGCAGCAGCCTATTTCCTTGCAATGGCAGGATTCAGCGTTGAAGTTTTTGAAACAAAAAGTATTGCAGGCGGCATGGTTTCCGACGCCATTCCTTCGTTCAGACTCTCCGAACAGGCCATTATGAGCGACATTGAGCGCATAAAATCCATCGGCGTTAAAATAAATTACAACCATCCCATCACAAAAGAGATTTTTGAGCAACTGCGTAAAGACAACAATTTTATTTATGTTGCCATTGGCGCACAGAAAGCCAAAAAACTCGGTATCGCGGGCGAAGAAGCCCAGGGTGTTCTTGACCCATTAAAGTTCCTCTCATCCATTCGCAGGGGTGTTGCACAGCCTGTTGGAAAGAATATTGTTGTGATAGGTGGCGGAAATACAGCCATGGATGTTGCACGTACAGCCAAAAGGCTGGCCGGGGCCGATGCTAAAGTGACTATTGTTTACCGCAGAACGATTATGGAAATGCCCGCTGATAAAGAAGAAGTAATCAGCGCACAAAAAGAAGGTCTCAACATTCTGGAATTAGTTGCACCTGAAAGCGTGGTAGCACAGAATGGCCATGTGACGGGACTTTTATGCAGCAAGATGGAACTGGGCGAAAAAGACAGCAGCGGACGACGTAAACCGGTTAAAATAGCAGGTTCGGAATTTGAATTGCATGTCGACACCATTATTCCGGCGCTGGGTCAGGATATTATTGCAGATTTTGTGGATGCCGGATTGCTTCAGGCGAACGAAGGCTCCTACGAAACCCAGATTCCGGGTGTGTTCATTGGCGGTGATGCCATGCGCGGACCGGCAACAATTATCAAAGCAATCGGCGACGGACGCATTGCGGCCGAAGCCATAATCGCAGCTTCAGGCACGTCGGCAGTTGATCCTGAATTATTCCCTGTAAAAGGTAAAAGCTACGCTGAACATATTACCAAACGCAGTCTCCGCCAGTTCGGCAAAGAAGTGCACGAAGATTTGCCAACGGCAAAAGACCCGTTCAAACTGGTGTCGCATACACTCACCAAAGAAGAAACTATTGCCGAGGCATCACGTTGCCTTTACTGCGACGAGGTTTGCAGCATTTGTGTAACCGTATGCCCGAATCGCGCTAACAATACTTATGAGGTGGAACCTTTCAGTCTGACAATCTACAATGCCGAAAGAGACACCAATGGAAAAGTTACTATTACCGACAACGAACTATTCGAAATTAAGCAATCAACGCAGGTTTTGAATATTGCTGAATTCTGCAACGAATGCGGTAACTGTACAACCTTCTGTCCCACTTCGGGCAGACCTTTCATGGATAAACCAAAGTTCTGCCTCACCGAAAGCTGTTTTGCCGAAACGGAAAATGCATATTTTCTTGACAAAAGTACCGGTACGCCTATTCTTGTGTACCGCAATGAAAACAGCACTGCCAGACTTTCGGAGTTTGATGAGCATTATATTTACGAGGGCAGCGGCGTAAAAGTGCAGCTGTCAAAAACAGGTCTGAAAATTCAGGATATCAATTTTACAGGCGTGAACACATACAGCACCTTACATGCCATTGAACTTATGATTCTGATGCAGACCGCAAAGAAGATATACGTGTAGGTACGCTTCTGCCATTTTTTTTATCTTTGAACCTTTATTGAAGATAGCATTATGGCAAAGCAACAGATTTATAAGGATAGATTACCGCAAAAGCCCGCCAGCAATACCAAGCGGGCTTTTGCTATGCCTGCTCCGAACGCAAAGTCCAATGCGCAGAGCAAAGACAATAAACCGCTGATATACGCTCTGGCTGCGGTAATCATTACACTAATCGTTTATATTCCGTCGCTCAGCAACGGCTGGATTGTGAACTGGGACGATGGCGGTTATATCCATGAACACGCACTCGTGCACAGCCTGACGTGGCAGAATTTCATCACCATCTTCAATCCGACTACATTTTATAAAGGCAATTATCATCCGCTCACAACATGGTTCTATGCGCTTGAATATTCTGTTGCCGGCGAGAATCCAGCATTGTACCACTTCAATAACCTTCTTTTTCATCTGCTGAATGTATTACTGGTGTTCTGGTTTATCCGTCTGATTTCAAAAAAGCCATTGCTGGCGGGGTTTTGCGCAGTATTTTTTGGAATACATCCCATGCATGTAGAATCGGTGGCATGGGTAAGCGAACGTAAAGACGTGCTCTACACATTTTTCTTCATGCTTTCTCTGATATGGTATTATTTCCGGATTACACGACAGGAGCATAAAACAAGAAATTACTGGATATCCCTGCTTTTTTTCTTTTTATCGTTATTAAGCAAATCAGCCGCCGTTATCTTACCTATTGTCATGTTGGCTGTTGACTGGTTTATAAAACGGAAATTAAGCTTTCGCTTGATAACGGAAAAAATTCCGTACTTAATGCTATCCCTGGTATTCGGCATCCTTGCAGTGTTTTCGCAAAATGAGCGCGGTGCCATCCACGACCTTACACCACTCTATCCGTTCTACGAGCGCATGATTATTGTGTGTCATACACTGGTGCTGTATATTGCGAAGCTTTTTGTACCCGTTAAGCTTGCGGTAATGTATCCGTATCCTGCACGCATCAACGGACTACTGCCATTCATGTATTATGCATCAGCGGCTATTGTAATTGCAGTGCTCGCACTCATTGTTTGGTCGAAGCGGTATGGCAGGCAGTACATTTTCGGCGCTCTGTTCTTTTTCATCAGCATCGTTCTCGTATTACAAATAGTATCTGTGGGCGGAGCATCATTATCGGAGCGATACACCTACGTTCCGTATATCGGGCTGTTCTTTATTATTGGCTGGATGTATGATAAAGGAATCAGTAGCACTGACAAGAAAATACTTCGCTATAAACCGGCTTTGCATATCCTTACCGGGATATTCATTCTCTTCTTTTCGTTTCTTTCATGGCAGCGGATTGGCTTGTGGAAAGACGGGGAAATACTTTTCACGGATCAGATCAAAACATATCCAAATCTGCCTTTCGGGTATAATAACCGTGGATATTATTATTACAGATGGGTCAAGAATTATGATAAAGCTGTTGCTGATTTTACGCGTTCCATAACGTTGGATTCGACCTATTTTCCTGCGTTTGCGAATCGCGGCGTTGTACTGTTCAATATGGGGAAAGTGGAAGAAGCCATCGTTGATTTTTCAAAATGCCTGAAAATGGACCCGAAAAATAATGATGCGCTGATTGGGCGTGCCAATTCGTACAGCAACCTAAAACAGTTTGAGCCATCGCTGCCCGACTATGACCTGTATCTGACGATAAAGCCCGAAGACAGCAAAGCATGGCTGTGGCGAGGTACTGCAAAGCTTAACCTGAAGAAGGAAGATGAAGCACTTAAAGACTTTGAACAATGCCTGAAACTGAATCCGAAGGATGAAGAAGGATATTACTGGAAAGGATTAGCCTATTACCGTAAAGGAGAATACGCTGCCGCCATTCAGCTTTTCGATAAATCAATTGAACTTAAGCCTGAAAAAAGTGAAGTCTATTCCTGGCGCGGGCTTGCAAAATACAACCTGAAGAGGCCTGCTGAAGCAATCAAAGATTATGACCTCGCCATACAATCGAATCCAAAGGACGCCGCATCATTTGTGAACCGCTCAGTGGCTGCATATGATATTGGAAACTTCAAACAGGCATGGGAAGATATTAATACAGCAGGTAAGATGGGATATCCGCTCGACAGAAGTTTTTTTGAGAAAGTACAGGCTGCCGTTACGGTCAAAAAATAAAAAACCCCGATGGCGCGAAGACACCGGGGAAAAATTAAATACTATGAAAAAAAACAAAAAACAAATAAATCACTACAAAGATAATCTCATTTCGTCGAAAATTGCAAGTTTTTCTTAAAATAATTTTCAACAGCTATTAACATTTTTATTTTCATTATATATAATAGATTTACTTCTATACAAATACAATATTCGTATAAAACTCATTTTCAATTAATAAGAAGACCATTTTTATGCCCCTCGTACACCAATTCTGCCAGATCCTTAACCTTCGTTCCGGCATATTTTCCCAATGTTTTTTTACAAAGAGGACAAGAAGTTATTAAAAAATCGGGGCAGGAATTCATCAGTTCATCGACAATTTGAGAAGAAACCTTTTCTCTGACCTCGTTATATTTTTCAATATTTCCCAGCGAACCGCCACAGCATAATCCTGCTTCGGCTTCATGTGGTGTTTGCACTAATGTGGCGTAATTTCGTATCACTTTCCTAGGCTCATCAAATATTCCGGAGCCACGACCCAGTTCGCACGGATCGTGATAAACCACCTTTTTGTCTGATATTGAGGATTTTAATATATTGTTATCCAATAATTCCGAAATAAACTGACTGTGGTGTAATACTTCAATATCCAATTTG
This sequence comes from Bacteroidota bacterium, assembly GCA_037133915.1. NCBI lineage: Bacteria > Pseudomonadati > Bacteroidota > Bacteroidota bacterium. Next base: position 50,952 of record JBAXND010000009.1, on the reverse strand, counting down.
TAATCTTCATTGAACACCCTGAAACAGATGGGGCAGGAAGTAACGAGTCTGCGGGCGCCCGATTCTTGTATTATCTTTTTATTCTGGTCAATCAGATTACGTGCATCATTATACTGACCGGCCAGCATGAGGGGGCGCCCGCAGCATATCGAACCATCGGCATCCATAAAGCTGTAATTCACGCCCGATGCGTCAAGAATACCGACCATGGCTTTTCGTATAGCCGGCGTTAAATGAGTCATGCAGCCTGCGAAGTAAATTACATCCACCTTTTTAGTCTCAACCGGCGGCAGATAAGCGTAATTGAAAAACTTTTTTCCGCCGAGATAAGTGCGTTGTGATAATCTTAATGAATCGGTATCGATTGCCACCGGACAATACTCCTTGCAACGACCGCAAACCAGGCATGTCTGCGCAATGACCTCATCTTTTTTCTTTTCACGCAGAGATTTTACGAAATAAACGGCCTGTGTATCGTGAATACCCGCCGCTGTTGAAATCTGGCAAACATCAATGCACACGCCACAGCGCGGGCACGAGTTGATTTCCACTTCCTGAAATACGCCAAAACGTTTATATCGATTGATGCCAAAGCGCCTGAATCCTATCAGCAATATTTCGGCAGGAATGTGCATATACCTTGAATACGGCAGCGAAACAAAGAAAATGCCGAGAGCAAATGAGTACGCCCACCAGGCAACATACGACAGCGGCTCAACCGGAAGAAAGCCCGCAAAAAAATCGCCCAGACTGCCGGTAAGGAAACTTCCGCCATGATGCACACCCGATGTAAAACTTTCTGCCAACAGCCTTAACGGAAAGATGAACCAAAGAGAAGTGAGGGCAAACTTATCAAAAAGCTTCATTTTGGTCGTTTTCTTCATGCCGAACATACGCGAGTATATTCTCTTGAACATCGCCAGCATCAGACCGGATATCACATAAAGCAGAAAGAAGTCCATGATGAAACCGAAGAACCCGCTCCAGGGAATATTGACATGCCCGGGGACGAAAAAGCGGAAAAATATAGGGTAATACGGGAAGTTGAGTTCGGTGCCTGCATGTAAGCGCGATTCAAGATTTCCGAGTACTATCAGCATAAACCAACCGAAAGCAAAACTCATGTGCATATAACCAAGCAACGGGTTAACACGGTAAACGCGTCGGTGAAAAAGACTTTCGGTAATTATTTCCCAACCGGCACCAAAAACCTTACGGCTGAATATACCTTTATTTAAACGATTGCGGTCGTCGGCCGGAAGGCGGCGTATCCACATCGAAAATTTTACAATAACGATGACGAATAATATGAACAGCCCGATGCTGAACGGCAGCACAAAAGGATCAAATTTCATGGTTCTCAAGTGCTTTGTGAATAGACAATATTACTTTGCGTGTATTCACGCCCCGTGGACAGATAAGCTGGCATTTGCCGCACAGCATGCATTTTTTCATTTCTTCTTTCAGCGTTGAGGTCTCCCCTCTTTTTATCAAAACAAAAATTTTTCTGAGATTAAAATCCGTAAAAACTCCGGCGCTACAGGTAGCGGTACAGCTTCCACAGCTCATACATACATTGAAGGTAGCTTCTTTTGAAATAACGCTGTTGGCCAGCTGACGGCTATTTGCGTCATAGTCAATCTGGCGGTCAGGGTTTATTTTATATCCGAAATCTTTCATTAAAAATTAATTTGAAAATTAGTCAATTTGAAAATGCCTGTCCGCCTCTGCCTGTCCGCCTTTTGGCGGATCAATTCAACAATTCATTTTTTAGTTATTAACTCCTTTAAAGTACGCTTTTGTTCGTTCTTCGATGTTATAGCCTTCGAGGTAACTGGCAATGGCCGCAGCGGCTGCCCGCGCATCGGTGATGGTATTTGTGATGGTTTTTGGCGCCGTACACGACCCTGCAAAGAATACGCCCGGAATGTTCGAAACATTGGTTAGCGTGTGCTGGTCTTTTGTTTTAAAAAATCCGTTCACGCCAAACTGCAATCCCAGTAATTTTCCAATCTGTCTGGTTCCTTCCGAAGGCACAAAACCAACCATCAGCACCAGCAAGTCAACCGTCATTTTCATGGGTTTACCGGCAAGGGTATCTTCCACTTTTAATACGATGCTGTGGTCAATATTTTCAGCAGCTTCCGATAAGCGGCCGCGCACAAAATTTATTCCCCACTTTTCCTGTGCTTCTTTGTACAATGCTTCGAAATGCATTCCGTACATACGCATATCCATATAAAAACAGAACAGCTCTGCATCAGGAAGTTTTTCTTTCAATTCCATTGATTGCTTCACAGCCGTTACACAGCAAACCTTCGAGCAATAGACATGACCTACCTTTTCGTCGCGTGAGCCGACACAATGTATGAAGCCGATGCGTGCAGGAACTTTTCCTGTTGGTGTAAGCATTTGCCCGCCCTGCGAAAATTTTCCTTCCAGCTCTGCCGATGTAATTACATTATCGTAAATGCCGTAGCCGTATTCTTCTTTCAGGCGGGCATCAAAAATATCGTATCCTGTGGTAATGAGCAAGGCGTCCGCAATGAGCGTGGTTCCGCTGTCGAGCTCTACGCGAAACGATTTGCCAAGTTCATCTATCTTGATAATATTGGCGCGGTACATAATATTGACGTTGTTCTCAACACCCTGTTTCAGAAATGTGAGTACCTCATCGCCACGGCGCATCGTCGGGAAGAGTCGGTCCCATTTGCGCAGATGACCGCCCAACGCGGCTTCTTTCTCAATCAGCGTTACATAATAACCCATGGCAGAGAGATACGCAGCCGATTCCATTCCGGCTATTCCACCACCAATAACTATAACTTTTTTTTGGTCCATCAGCAATTACAGAATTAATTTAACAGACTTTGAGAAACTCAGGCAGCTCGGGTCGTCCGAGGTCCTCACCATGAATTCCTTTGTATTTTTTTTCCGGGTCATATGGAATGCCCATTTTATCAAGCACCGGTTCGCAGGCTACCTGATGCACCTGCAAACCTATTTCCCAGGGATCGTATCCAAGCACCAACCCTGCCACTTCTTCGAAGGTGAATACAGGAATTCCTTTACCATCCTGACCATATGTTTTTCCCGACATTTCCGCAATAGCGTATTGCCATTTATCCATAAACATAGGACAGCCGGGACAATTGGTAATAATCATATCGGGTTTATAAGGCTCCATGGATTCAAATTTCTTGTGCGAACAGGCAATGGAATAGCCCCTATTGGCCTGAACCAGATATTGTCTGAATCCGAATCCGCAGCAATGACGGCGCTCGGGATAATCAATTACTTCACCACCCCATTCTTCAACCATTCCGACAAGCACATAAGGATATTCGGCACCGCCGACACCTTTGTGCGGGAACATTTTTGAATAATGGCAACCAATATGTTCAACCACTTTGAGTGGCTCGCCCGTAGCTTTATTAACCAGTTTATACTTTGCCTTGGCGGCGATTTCCTTACGGAATTTATAAATAACATCGCTGGCATGAGCCATATTCGCGGGAACTTCAAACTCGCGCCCGGTGGCTTTTCTGAGGTTCTCACGAATTTTTTCTTCCAGTTCGGGAAAATGATGCCAGGTGTCTAAAATCTCGGTGTACAATCCGAAGGAAGTTACACAGGACGGTACAAAATTTTTGTAACCGGCCTCGCTCATCAGTGCATATTGACGAGCTACCACAGTCATGGCCGTCTCTACAGGAACAATATCGCCATGATAGCCAATACCGGTGCATGTTGTATGGCATGGGTGTTCGTACACCTCTTTTCCAAGTTCATTACGAAGGATGCGCAAAAAAGTAGTTTCGGAACCGGGAAAAAAGTTCTGCCGCACACAGGAACGCACGTAGAAATAGCTGTCGTCGGCAATTTCCTTCTGATATTCCTGCCAAAGAGCCTGTTTACCTTCAATCTTCATGCTTGTTGTGTTTATTGCTGTTAAAAGAATAAATGTGCCTGAAATACTCGTTATCAATGGTATCGTCGAGCTGCATGCCCATTTCTTCGGCTTTTATTTTAGAATATTCTTCAATTTTCCTGAATCGTTCGTTGCCTCCGGTGACCTCAAAAATGCTCCGAAGCTCGTCCATGGCTTCTTCCGGAATTTTACGCAGAATGCCCGGACCGCTGCCGAGGTAATTGGCGCCCAGTTTTTCGAAGATGCCGCGCCAGTTTTTTTGCTTCCAGTCCCACACCGGTCCCTGCTCGGGATGCAGATCAGTACCGATGCCCTCGAGGTACAGACAATATCCGGTTTTCAGAATCCAGTCGCCCACCGTCCGTTTAACGGCTAACTGCTGCCGTCCTTTTTCCGATTCCACAAAATAACCTTCTTCCTGCGACAGGGAGCGTAATGCCATAATAATCAAACCCGGCGCATTGCCGCGCGGACAGCGTGTTTTGCACGACATACATTCGCCGCAATACCAAATAGTTTCGCTTTTCAGCAGAGCCAGAATCTGTTCCTCATTCCGTGTTTGTACAATATCCACAACCGAGCGCGGGTCGTATTCATAAAACTCGGAAGCGGCGCATATTGCAGTACAGGTGCCGCAATTCATGCAGGCTTTCAGGCCTTCTTCAAAACGGACATCGTTTTTTAGTTTGTCGTACAAAGCTCCCATTCATTCAAGATTTAGCGTATTCAATCCATTAGTCTACTAATTCTATATAGATTATAGATTGTATGGCAAAATTACATTAAATATCCTTAAAGCAAAATAATAGTTTTGCTGAATTATCCTCCATATTCCCACGCTTGTATCAGCATTATCCGCCATTTAAAAAACACGCATATTATGCCTGAAAACTCAATGGAATTCATATATTACCGTTCCTGCCACAAATTGTGACACTGTGTCATGCCGGAGCGCATATATGACAATTTAACAACATGATATATATCTGTTTCAGAATTAATTACAAAATATTGACTACCTTTGATACTCGAAGGAACGTTATTTGTTTATTTAGAAATATTACAAATAGCAACCTAATATAGCGATTCAAAATGAAAAACAGAATTCACTTCACCCTGCTGCTATTGTTGATTTCCTTTTTTGCGATTGCTCAGAAAAGCAACATTTCGGGAAGGATATACAATGCCAAGAACAATGAGCCATTGCCTTTTGCCAATATTGTTATTTTCGGAACCAACATAGGCGCCACTTCCGATATTGACGGAAAGTATTCGTTCACCGGTGTTAAGCCGGGCTACGTAAAACTTGTTGCCAGTTCCATCGGTTTCGATAATTATGTTTCCGAGGAATTTATGGTAAGCAACTCCCGGTCGATGGATGTTGATATTCCCATGATTGAAAAGGTTATCAATCTTCAGGGTGTTGACATAAAGGCATCGCCGTTTGAGCGCAAAGAAGAAAGTCCGATTTCTATGCGGAGTCTGGGTATTTCGGATATAGAGAAAAACCCGGGCGGCAACCGTGATATTTCAAAGGTAATTCAATCATATCCGGGCGTTGCGGCCACTCCGGCTTTTCGTAACGACATTGTGGTTCGCGGAGGCGGTACGGGTGAAAACCGTTTCTATCTGGATGATGTTGAAATTCCGAATCTGAATCACTTCGCAACACAAGGAGCTTCCGGTGGACCTGTGGGTATCATCAATACAGATTTTCTGCGAGAGGTAGAATTTTATTCGGGTGCTTTTCCGGCAAGTTACGGCAACGCCATGAGTTCGGTAATTGACATGAAGCAAATAGACCCGAACCATGATAAACTCAATGCCAAAGCCGCTTTGGGCGCTTCCGATCTGGCCGTGACGCTTAACACTCCACTGGGAAAAGATGCGGGAATGATTTTCTCGGTTCGCCGTTCCTACCTGCAGTTGCTGTTTACAGCACTTCAACTGCCGTTTTTGCCGACCTACAATGATTATCAGCTAAAAGTAAAAATTGACCTTGATAAAAAGAATCAGCTTACGTTTATCAGTCTGGGTGCGTACGACCAGTCAAGCCTGAATCTGAAGGCTAACAAGACCGAGTCTCAGCGATACATTCTGAGTTATCTGCCGGTTTATAATCAGTGGAATTATACCATTGGCGCAGTTTACAGACATTTCAGGAAAAATTCTTTTGATACCTGGGTGCTCAGTCGTAATATGCTCAGAAATTCATCATACAAATATTTTAAGAACGACGAAAGTGTTGCGTCCAACAAGTTGTCGGATTATACGTCGGATGAAATTGAAAATAAAATCCGTTACGAGAACACTACCCGCACGGCCGGTTTTAAAATCATTTACGGTGCAGGAGCCGAGTACGCTAAATACACCAACAAAACGTATCAGAAGGCCTTTGTAAATAATTTGCCCCTTATTATTGACTACCATTCATTTCTTGAAATGTACAAATGGAATTTGTTCGGACAGGTAAGCAAAAACATTTTCGGCGAACGACTGGCACTATCGCTGGGCATCAGGGCCGATGCAAATAATTATTCGTCGTCCATGCAGAATCTGCTTAACCAGTTTTCGCCGCGCTTTTCCGCATCGTGGATGATTAACGAAAACTGGTCGCTCAATTTCAATACCGGCAGGTACTACCAGCAGCCGCCTTATACCATGCTTGGTTATAGAAACAGCGCAGGAGCACTTGTAAACAGAGATCACAATTTGAAATACATTTCCGTTGATCATTATGTTGCAGGTGTTGCCTATCAGGACCAGAAGAACTTTAAAGTTTCTGTTGAAGGATTCTATAAAATGTATCACAATTACCCGTTCTCGGTAAACGACTCAATTTGTCTTGCCAGTGCCGGTGCCGATTTTGGAGTGTTCGGGAACGAAGAAGTAGTATCGCGCTCCAAAGGCCGCGCATTTGGAGTTGAGGTACTGGGTCGGGTCAAAATGTGGAAAGGGTTTAATGGAATCGCAAGCTATACTTACGTCAGAAGCGAGTTTCAGGATAAAAACAACAACTATGTTCCATCGGCCTGGGACAGTCGTCATCTGGTCAGCATGACCTTATCCAAAACATTTAAGAGAAACTGGTCTGCGGGTTTTAAGTGGCGTTATGTTTCCGGTACGCCTTACACACCTTGGAATCTCAATGTTTCGTCACAAATTGCAGCGTGGGATGCACAAGGCAAAGGCTATCTTGATTATTCCCGTTTCAACACCGAGCGCTTGAAAGCGTTTACGCAGCTCGATGTTCGGGTGGATAAAACATGGTTCTTTAAACGTTGGTCATTGAATCTTTATGTGGATGTTCAGAACCTTTACAATTCCAAACTGGAGAGTCCGCCCAACCTTATACAGGTAACAGACGCCAATGGTGCACCGCTTACAGATCCTGCAGACAACACGCGTTATCTGTTAAAAAGTCTGAACAATACATCGGGCACCATACTTCCAACACTGGGTATCATCGTAGAGATATAGAGGTATTGACTATCTTTGTGGTGATGAAAAGAATTCTGATAATACAGACTGCATCTATCGGTGATGTGATACTGGCCACGCCTGTAGCGGAATGTGTGCACCGGCAAGAGCCTGAAACCATTATTGATATCCTGGTAAAAAAGGGTTGTGAAAGCCTGTTTGCAGGTCATCCGTATGTGCGGAATGTACTGGTGTGGGATAAATCGTCAAAAAAATACCGTCATCTTTTTTCACTGTTAAAAAAAATCAGACGCGAAAAATACGACGCAGTAATAAACATTCAGCGTTTTGCTTCATCGGGATTTCTTGCAGGTTTTTCGGGTGCTGCAGTGCGGTCGGGTTTTGATAAAAATCCATTTTCATTTCTTTTTACGCATAAAGCAGCTCATGCAATTGGAACCGGTATTCCCTTTGTACACGAGACGGAGCGCAATCTGACATTGCTAAAACCATTGTTCGGCGGTGGGTTGACGGCAGCACCCCGTTTATTCCCCACAGCAGCTGCTTTCGCAAAAGCATCAGAAATAGCTCAAGGCAGATATATTACCATTGCTCCGGCCTCGTTGTGGTTCACAAAACAATGGCCGGCAGAGAAATGGGCTGAGTTCATTTCTGAATTGCCCGCCGATAAAAAAATATTTATCATAGGGTCGGGTTCCGATCAAACGACGGCAGAAAAAATCGTAAATTTGTGCCGCGGAAATAAGCCTGAAAGTCTTTGCGGAAAGCTTAGCCTGCTTGAAACGGCAGCATTGATGAAAGATGCCGAGATGAATTTCACGAACGACAGTGCACCGCAACATCTGGCAAGCGCCGTGAATGCAGCAGTAAGTGTCGTTTTTTGTTCTACAGTTCCGGCATTTGGTTTTGGTCCTTTATCGGACAATGCCGTAATAATTGAAACAGCAGAACCGCTGAAGTGCAGACCATGCGGACTTCATGGATTTAACAGCTGCCCTGAAAAACATTTTAAATGCGCGATGGCAATTACCAAAGAACAACTATTGAAGAGCGTAAAACAATGACCGAAGAATTATTAAAAGCATACGAGGTTCTTGAAAAAGGCGGAATCATACTCTACCCGACCGACACTATATGGGGAATAGGATGCGATGCTACGAAAGTAAAATCTGTTGACCGCATTTTTAAAATAAAAAAACGTGATCCGGCTCGAAGCCTTATTATTTTGCTCGATCAGTTTGAAAAGCTGCACCGCTATGTAGACAAAGTTCCTGCCATAGCACTCGACCTGATTAACAGTATAGACACACCGCTTACCATTGTGTATCCGGGCGGCAAGAATCTTGCAAAAAATTTACTCGCCGAAGATGGTTCTATAGGTATACGTATTGTAAAAACAGAATTCTGCCGCAGGCTCATCAGCTTGCTGAACGCGCCATTGGTGTCGTCGTCGGCAAATTTCAGCGGACAGTCAACTCCACTTATGTTTTGCAAAATATCGCCCGAAATCATCAAATCTGTTGATTATGTAGTAGATTTTGAACGCGATGCCATCAACCAGGTTCGACCGTCAACTGTCATCAAGTTTACTGACAATGAGTCTTACCAAATAATCAGAACATAATATTTTTGTAAAAATTACGGTATTGCAATTATCCGGTCATCTTGAAAATCCAATTTTTAAAATTGTTGCTGACGAAGCCCGCAAGCTTGGTGCCGAAGCGTTTGTTATAGGTGGCTATGTAAGAGATATTCTGCTCGGGCGTGAATCAAAAGATATAGACATTGTTGTTGCAGGCAGCGGCATAGAGCTGGCTCAAAACGTGGCATCTAAGCTGGGAAAAAACATCCTGGTAACGGTGTTTAAAAATTTCGGGACAGCCATGATTCACCATAACGGACTCGATGTTGAATTTGTAGGTGCCCGTAAAGAATCCTATCGCGCTGATTCGCGCAAGCCGCTGGTTGAAAACGGAAGTCTTGAAGACGACCAAAACCGTCGTGATTTCACGATAAATGCGATGGCGTTTTCATTGAATGAATTTGATTTCGGAAGCCTGATTGACCCGTTTGGCGGACATCACGATCTGGAAAAAAAAATTATCCGCACACCACTGGAACCTGATATTACTTTTTCGGATGATCCGCTGAGAATGATGCGCGCCGTGCGTTTTGCGGCACAGCTGGGTTTTACGATTGAAGAAAAAACGCTTGCAGCCATTCAAAGAAATGGCAAAAGACTTGCCATTGTTTCTAAAGAACGTATCACCGACGAATTGAATAAAATGATGCTCGCACCTTTTCCTTCAGACGGATTCATTTATATGCAGGAAACCGGATTGCTGGAGGTCGTTCTGCCATGGGTAGCGGCACTGCAGGGTGTTGAAAAAATCGGCGGCAGCGGTCATAAAGACAACTTCTTTCATACCATTAAAGTACTTGACCGCGTTGCACAGCGTACCGATAATTTATGGCTTCGCTGGGCCGCACTGCTTCATGATATTGCCAAACCACTCGTTAAAAAATACAGTGAAGAAACGGGCTGGACTTTTCACGGACATGAAGTAAAAGGCGAGCGCATGGTGCATGATATTTTTCGTGAACTGAAGCTTCCGCTGAACGAAAAGATGAAGTATGTACAGAAGCTGGTGCTGCTGCATCTGAGACCGGCCAGACTTGCCGAAGATGAAATTACGGATTCGGCAATACGGCGCCTGCTGTTTGAAGCCGGTGATACCATTGATGATCTGATGTTGCTGTGTGAAGCGGATATTACTTCAAAAAATCAGCAAAAGGTTATCAAATACCTGAAGAATTTTGAAATTGTACGGCACAAACTTGCCGAAATAGAACAAAAAGACAAACTGCGTAACTGGCAGCCACCGGTAACCGGCGAAATGATTATGCAGACCTTTGATTTACAACCCTGCCGTGAGGTAGGAATCATTAAAAATGCTATCAGGGAGGCAATTCTTGACGGTAAAATCGAAAACAATTATACCGAAGCATTTAATTTTATGATAGATGAAGCGAAGAAAATAAATATCATACAAAAAAAATAAAAAATAATTTCCTTTCAGCAGCAAAAATGATTATTTTTATATGTCCATTTCATTGTGGCACTCACATATCAAAAAACTACAGGAAAAATGCACATCTACAAATTCAGAATTATATCAGACGAGAACGATTCCTTTTTCAGGGAGATCGAAATTAAGCCATCAAGCACGTTCCTGGATTTCCACAAGGCCATCCTTGAATGTATAGGTTTTGAAGACGAAGAAATGGCTTCATTCTATGTATGCGACGGGCAGTGGAACAAAGGACAGGAAATCAGCCTTTGCGACCTTAATCTTAACGATGAGCAGGACGATGATGAAGACCTGTTTCCGCGAAACGCGAAGAAATCGCTTCCGCCACTGGTAATGTCAGAAGTAAAACTCAAGGATATTATTATTGACCCGCATCAACGATTCATTTACGTCTTCGACTTTCTTAACATGTGGACGTTCTATGTTGAGCTGTTTAAAATACTTCCGGCAGCAGCAAATACTAAATATCCTGTGTGTACGAAATGTACAGGAAAGTTGCACCGGCATAAAAATAATGTAGCAAGAACACCGGGTGAAGGCGATTCCGAAGAAAGTCTGTTAAAGGAATTCGAGGATTTGCTGAATGAAGAAGACGAAGGCGAAACCGAAGATTCTTCTCCTTTTGGTGACTCTTTTGAAGACAACACATATAATTAACAGCCAGGATTCCATACCCGACCCATCGTTATCCGCTTCAGGCAAAACGCTCATTGTTGTTGCCGGACCTACTGCCATTGGTAAAACCGCCATGGCCATCAGGCTGGCACAAGAATTTGCGACCGAAATCATTTCGGCCGATTCGCGTCAGTTTTTCAGAGAGATGAACATCGGTACGGCTGTTCCATCTGACGAAGAGCTTGCTTTAGTGAAACATCATTTTATCGGGCAACGCTCTGTGCATGACGATTACAACGCATCAAAGTTCGAAACTGAGGCACTGGAATGTCTGAAAAAACTGTTCGGGCAGCACAGAGTCGTAATTATGGCAGGCGGCTCAGGTATGTATATTGATGCCGTTTGTAACGGAATGGATTCACTCCCCGACCCTGACGAAGAACTCCGGATAAGTCTGAAACTGGCACTTTCAGAAAAAGGTCCGGATGAACTGCGACATCAATTGCGCGCACTTGACCCTGAAACCTACCACAATATTGACATTTCGAATCCTGTACGTGTAATACGTGCACTGGAAATTTGTTTGTTAACCGGGAGAAAAGTGTCTGAACTGCGGACAGCGATACCTCAAAAACGTGATTTCAACATTATTAAAATTGCGCTGAACAGACCGCGCAATGAGCTTTTCGAAACAATAAACCAACGCGTGGACCGTATGATGGAAGCAGGCTTGTACGAAGAAGCAAAAAGTCTCTACACCTTGCGCTCACTGAACAGCCTGAACACTGTAGGCTACCGTGAATTGTTTGCGTGTATAGACGGAGCTATGAGTTATGACCTCGCCGTTGAAAAAATTAAAACCAACACCCGGCGTTATGCGAAACGACAGTTAACATGGTTTAGGCGCGATAAGGCATACCATTGGTTTAAACCCGAACAGACAGATGCCATAATTGCAACAATCAATCAGTTGCTTTATCTTCAAGCAGAGGCACAAACTTGAAACTGCCGTGCTCTTTTAATGTATAGTTTTCGGCATCGGTTTTATGCAGCGTTGTCATGGTCTGAACCCCACCGGCACCCACAGGAATAACCATAATGCCGCCCGGTTTGAGTTGTGCAATAAGTGGTTCAGGAATAAAGGGTGCAGCTGCAGTAATAATAATCCGGTCGAAAGGTGCGAAAGCCGGCAATCCTTTGTAACCATCGCCAAAGAACATTTTAGGATTGTAGCCAATGCCCGGCAGAAATAACTTTGTACGCTGAAAAAGATTCTTTTGCCGCTCAATGGTAAAAACCGTGGCTCCCATTTCAAGTAATACGCATGCCTGGTATCCTGAGCCGGTGCCAATCTCCAGCACCTTATCGCGTTTACGCACATTCAGTAACTGGCTCTGAAAAGCAACGGTATAAGGCTGGGAAATTGTTTGCCCTGAGCCTATCGGGAAGGGTTTATCTTCGTAGGCATGACTTTCAAACGTTGAATCGAGAAAGAAATGGCGGGGAATTTCTTCAATAGCTTTCAACACGTTCTCGTCAGTGATTCCTTTCCGGCTGATCTCCTGAACAAGCAGTTTTCGCATCCCCTTATGTTTGTATGAATCTATCACGGGTTAATTAGTAATTAACAATTTACAAATACATATACTACGAGTCTTCACAGTATTTCACTTTAAACCAATAATCTAGGCAGAGAAATTCAATATAATAGCCTGTTAGCTTAATTATGCGAAATTAATCAATTGGGTTGAACAAAAAATTTACTTTTGCAAAAAACAGACAGGTATGTTGAAAATTGGAGTATTGGGTGCCGGACACCTTGGCAAGATTCATCTTAGATGTATTAAAGAAATAAGCACTTTTGATCTGATTGGTTTTTATGATCCGGATGCAGAGATTGCAGAAAAAGTTGAGAAAGAATTCAACATCAAACGATTTGAATCTATTGATGAGCTTATTGACGCTGCTGAAGTTATTGATATAGTAACTCCAACTGTTTCGCATTTTAACTGCGCTTCCAAAGCGATGAAGAAAGCGAAACATGTTTTTATTGAAAAGCCTCTTGTAACATCGCCTGCCGAAGCCAAAGAGCTGATAGCGATTGCTTCCGAAGCACGGGTTAAGGTTCAGGTAGGTCACGTTGAACGTTTTAACCCGGCGTTTATTGCTGCTCAGCCATTCATTGGGCAGCCATTATTCATCGAGTCGCACCGCCTGGCACAATTCAACCCGCGCGGAACAGATGTGCCGGTAATACTCGACCTGATGATTCACGATATTGATATAATACTGAGCATGGTACGCTCCAATATCCGCAAAATCAGCGCAAGCGGTGTTGCCGTGGTCAGTGATACTCCAGATATTGCCAATGCCCGCATAGAATTTGATAACGGCTGTGTTGCCAACCTCACAGCGAGCCGCATTTCCATGAAAAATATGCGCAAAACCAGATTATTCCAACAAGACGCATATATCTCTATCGACTTCCTTGAAAAAGAAACCGAGATTATCAGGTTAAAAAATATTGCGAATGAATTGGATTTGGATCCACTTTCAATGGTCATTGACCTCGGGAACGACAAAGGGAAAAAGCAGATCTTTTTTGAGCACCCGGAAATAAAGCAAGTAAATGCGATAAAAACCGAGCTTGAATGTTTCTATGCTTCTATAATAAATAATTCCATTCCTTCGGTCACTATTATTGATGGGTATAACGCGCTGAACGTGGCTTATCAGATAATAGACCGGATGAATATTCCTGCTGATATCAGGTAATTATATAATTATTTGTGTTCACAGACAATATAAATTATATATTGCCGTTTACAAATAAATTTAATAAATCAATTGACTGCGTCCGGAAAATTTATGCACAATCGTTTGCCAAAATATATAAAATATTTTTTTCCGTTGCTCTTGTTGCTGTTTCTTACTTCATGCGATGTAATTAACCCCGACGAACCAATTCCCGCATATATTCAGATTGATAAAATTGACGTTTCCACTAATCCTGTTTCCGAAGGCAGTGCATCAAGCAAAATTACCGATGCATGGGTGTATGTTGACGGCAACCTGATTGGAATTTTTGAGCTTCCGGCTAAATTTCCTGTCCTGAAAGAAGGCGAGCACGACCTTATTATTAAACCCGGAATAAAGGTCAATGGTATTTCAAATACCCGGGCCTACTACCCATTTTATAAGCAATATGAGGCTACAGTTACTTTTGTGAAGGGTGAAGTCATGTCAATCCATCCTGTAGTTACTTATTATCCGGACATGGTGAATTGGGTTGAAGATTTTGAAGGCGGAGGGCAAACGATTGAAACGACATCGACTGACGACACTGCGATGATAAAGTGCAGCGATCCGACGCAGGTATTTGAAGGTTCCTATTCGGGGATGGTACATCTTACAGCGAGCAAGCCACATTTTTTTGGTATAACGATGGACGAATACGTTCTTCCGGCTACCGGCGCACCGGTATTTCTGGAAATGAATTACAAAACCAACTGCAAAATTTACGTTGGTATGTATGCGTATTATCAGGGAAACACAACCCGTATTGAAACAATTCGGCTGAATGAAATGCCGGAGTGGAACAAAATTTATATTAATCTTACCGAGACCTTGCAGCAGCAGCCCAACGCTAGCGGATGGAAGGTGTATTTAGATATGTACAGACCCGACAGTATTGACAGTCCGGTTGCCTATTTTGATAATTTGAAATTGGTTTATTCAAAGCCGTAATGATGAATAAAAAACTCCAGGTACTTAAATATCTGCTTGCTGATGCATTTTCAGCGATGATAGCCTGGACATTGTTTTTTGTTTATCGAAAATATGCCGTTGACGCGGAAATTGTAAATCATCCCCATGAGTTATTTTCAGATGGCAATCTATATTTCGGGCTGATTATTGTGGTTGCTTTTTGGTTGCTGCTCTATTTGCTTGTCGGAACATATCAGAATATTTACCGCAAATCGAGGTTAAAAGAGCTTGGTCAAACCATATTTATTTCTCTTATAGGAACCATCACTGTTTTCTTTATTCTTATTCTTGACGATCAGGTAACTTCGTACCGCAGTTATTATCAGTTCTTTTTAGTGCTTTACGCGCTGCATTTTGGCATTACGTATGTTTTCAGATTTATTCTTTCGTCGCGTACTGCTTATCGGATACATCACCGCATGATTGGGTTCAATACCGTAATTATAGGAAGTAACGGAAGCGCATTTTCCATTTATAATGAAATTGAGAACCAGTTTAAATCGGCGGGCAATAAATTTATTGGCTTTGTTGATGTAAATAATGGCATCAGCGAAAGCCCTCTTGCAAAAAAAATAGCGCATTTAGGCAATTACAAAGAGCTTCGGGAGATTATCATCAAACATCAGGTGGAAGAAATTATTATTGCGATTGATAAATCAGAGCACAATTTTGTTGAGAATATCATCACACGGCTTGAAGACACCAACACTGTAATAAAAGTCATACCCGACCTTAAAGATATACTGTTGGGCAGCGTGAAGATGACTTCAATTTTTCACGCGCCACTCATACAGATATCTTCAGAACTGATGCCTTTGTGGCAGAAATCGCTGAAACGGGTGATTGATATTGGCGCATCCATGCTCGCGATTCTTATACTTATACCCATTTATATTATAACGGCTATTGGCGTCAGAATGTCATCGAAAGGTCCCATATTTTATTCTCATCAGCGTATAGGCCTGCACGGCAAACCGTTTATGATGTTCAAATTCAGGTCGATGTTTACCGATGCCGAAAAGAATGGTCCGCAACTGTCGAGTAAAGACGATGCGCGCATCACCAATTTCGGTAAATTCATGCGGAAAGTACGGCTGGATGAAATACCTCAGTTCTTCAACGTAATCAAAGGCGATATGTCGTTGGTGGGTCCGCGTCCTGAGCGTAAATTTTATATAGAGCAAATTGTAAAATCAGCGCCACATTATAAATTATTGCACAAGGTAAAACCGGGTATTACGTCATGGGGGCAGGTGAAATACGGTTATGCTGAAAATGTTGAGCAAATGGTTGAACGGCTCAAATACGACATTCTGTACATCGAAAATATGTCGCTTGCCATGGATTTTAAAATTCTGATTTATACAGCGCTCATCATCCTTCAGGGCCGTGGCAAATAGCTTTACAGCTGCCCGCTTTCTATCATCAAAACGATTTGTTCAATATCTTTATCCTCTCCGCCAGGGTCGTAGGTTACTTTCAGGTTAAAGCCAAATAATTTCCCGAGTGACTGATAAAAAACGGCCATCAACCCACCTTTAAATTCTTTAATGAGTTCGTATGAACTATTGCCGGTTTCCCGGTCAATGAGCTTCATAAGCATTACGCCCTGCACATCGGTCAGGTTTTTAATATCAGCCTCAAACTGAGATTTTAATTCGTCTTCGGCAACGTTCATTTTTTGTTTCTTTTCTTTTCTGCTTGAGGTCTGCTCAATAATATCGTTGTATTCCTTAACCTTCACACCAACCACTCTGGCATAAGGATAAACAATTTTTACATCGCGGATAAGCCTGGTAAATTTAATGGCTTCATGCTTACTTTTGAAAATGATGGGACCATAAATGCGCACATCATCCAGAGCAATAATTGGCAGCGTATCGCCATCAATAATAATTGCCCGTGCGACAACAGGCTCCTGAGCATGGGCATACATTCCGCAAATAAACAACGTAATTAAAACAATCGATGAGATGAACCTTTTCACGTTTCCTTTTTCTAAGTCTTTCAATTTTCGTACCAGAAGCAACCAATAATTATGCTTGGGGGTTATTGAAAGGTATCACAAAGGTAAAGGTACTTCCTTTTCCTTCAACAGACTCAGCAAAGATTTTTCCCTGATGGCGGTCAATAAATTCTTTACAGAGAATCAATCCCAGACCGCTTCCTTTTTCATCGTCGGTGCCGTGCTTGCTGAAGCTCTCTCCTACTTTAAAAAGCCGTTCCACACTTTCGGGGCTCATACCGGTTCCGTTGTCTTTAACGGAAACGCTCACGGTATCACCACTATTATGGGCAGTAATGTCGATGTTTCCACCCCGTGAAGAAAACTTTATTGCATTTGAGACTAAATTCCGGAGAATAACATCAAGCATATTTCTGTCGGCATAAATGAGAAAATTATCCTGAATTGAAATATGGATGTTTATCTCCTTTACTTTGATATTGCTTTGCAACAAATTAATGATTGCATTAAGGGGTTCTATTAATTCGAAGTGTTCGGGAGTAAAAAGTATTTTTCCTGTTTGAGAACGCGACCACTGCAGGATATTGTCGAGCAGCGAATTTACCTGACACACTGATTTATCGAGCTCATGAAGAAGTTCGTCCATTTCGTCCGTTGTAAGTTTTTTAAGGTCACGCTTCACAATGCGTGCAAAACCAATGATGGAGGCAAAAGGATTTCTAAGGTCGTGAGAAATAATTGAGAAGAATTTATCTTTTGTTACAATAAGTTCGGTTAAACGTTTCTCTGAATTCAGCAGTTTGTCATTTGTAAGTAATAGTTCCTTATTCAGTTCATCCGTAATTTTGTTTTGTTTTGAATTCTGCACATTCAATTGCAGCAACTCCTCATTTACCAATGCAATTTCGGCTTTCTGGGTATTCAAAAGGATATTGCTTTTACGAGCTGCAATAAATCGATTATAGAGCATGAAAAGGAAAATGCCGATAAGCACCAGCAAGGCAATGAGAAAATTTCTCACTGTGCTTTGATTCTGCATGGTAAGCTGATTGATTTCAAAATTCTTCCGCAGCATATCATATTGCTTCTGCTTCATATCGATTTCAAACTTCGATTGCAATTGCCGGAACCGGCTTGTACTTTCCACATTATACATTGAGTCTTTAAGGTTGGAAAAGGTTGCGGTATATTCAAACGCCTTTCGGTAATCGCCACCTTTTGAATACATGGCAGCAAGATTCTGGAAACACTCTTTAATAATGGTAGTCGATTTAATATCGGTTGCAATATCGAGTGCTTTTACAAAGCAAATTTCAGCTGCAGAGCCAATGTTTTGTTTTTGGTACATCTGTCCCATTGTAAAATAGGCAGAAGCGAGTAAGAATTGATCGTTGCTCACCAAACCCGTTTTAATGGCCCTTTCAATAAATTCGGAAGCCCGATCGAAACGCGATTGCAACAAATAATTTTTTCCGAGCTGGAGGCAAGTATAGGCAATGCCGGTGCTGTCGGCAACGTTCTGATCTACATTAATAGCCCGCAGATAATAGATGGTTGAACGCTCGAGATTGCCTTGTGCTTCATACACCATGGCAAGGTATTTCAGCGTATTTGAAACGTTTTTGGTGTTGGCCATTTTCTTTTCAATTTCAAGCGCTCTGAGATAATAATCAACGGCTTGTTCAAACTTGCTGTTCTCTTTATAAAGAATGCCAATATTGTTGCAGAGCCGGCATATTTCTAATATGCTGTTATCTTGTTCAGCAATTTCCAAACCTCGCTTATAACACTTCAATGATTCGGAATAATTGCCCATATAATAATAAATGAGTCCGAGATAGCGAAGGGCTTTAATTTTTTGATTACTTTTTTGACCGTCGGTGTTTCTAATCATTTCAATTTCTTCGAGCATTTCGCTATGCCCGCCCTGAACCTGATAAAGTGTGGTAATGTCTTTCAGTATTTCAGAAATCTTTTTTTTATCGGCGAGCAGGTTATAGATATCAAGAGCTTGAGTAAAGAAAAATTGTGCTTCACTAAAGTCGCCTTTAGCGGCCTGCACTACTCCCAAACCGCTAAGGTTGTCGGCAAGCGGCTTTTTCATATCTAAGCGATAATAAATACTGATGGCTTCTTTATAAAGAATAATTGCCTGATCGTAGTCGTGCTGCATGTGTGAGATGGCAGCAAGCTGCGTAAGTGCTGCTGCAGTACCTTCATCATAATTAAGGCTGCGGGCGAGTTTCAGTCCTTTTTCACCATACTGCAATGCTTGCTGAGGATTATCGAATACAAATTCGCTGCAAAGTGCTGTCAGCTCATCCACTTTTTGTCTGTCGCCCTGTGGAAAAGCAGGTTCTTCGGCAGTGCCGGTATACTGTGCAAAAATGCGTATAGCAAGCAGGAATAATATCCCGGAAAGAATACTTTTCTTCATAGCTTTTTTGTTTTTTTATAAAAGGCAGTTGAATACCTTTGTACAAATATATAAAAAAAGCTTCGGGCAACAAAGAATACGAATAAATGTTCATGATTATACAATGGCCGTTCATGGACAAAATATCAACATTCGTAATCTAATATAATACCTGGATTATTTTTAGGCGATTACACTTTTAATCAAGCGAAGCCGATGTGTATATTTTTGGAGTTCGTGATTGAAAATCCCTTCATGGTCAATATTATCAATCCTGACTTTTCCGGATGAATGAATGATTTTATTGTTTTCAAGTAATATTCCTGTATGAATGATGACGCCTTCTTCATTATCAAAATAAACCAAATCGCCCGGCAGGGATTCTTCGAGGAAGCTGATAGTGTTACCCTGCATTGCCTGCTGAGATGCATCGCGTTTCATCGGGAGTCCTCCGATTTTAAACACTGCCTGAACAAAACCGGAGCAGTCTATTCCGAAAGGGCTTCGTCCGCCCCATAGATAAGGTGCTTCAAGATAAGCAAGAGCGATGTTGCAGATATTTTCGCGGCTTGCATTTCCGTGCATCACAGCCGAATTGCCATCATAGAAATAGTGTGAGCCATCAATTTCAAAATGATTATCATTCATACCCGGCAAGGAGCTCCCGGCTACAATTCTTACTTTCAGGTTGCCGTGTTCGTCTTTCAATATCCCGACAGGGTCGCAACATACGCATAGAGCCGCAGAAGCAGCTTTTTCGAAATACTCATTGCTCACTTCCGTTACCTGCCTGAAGTCAAGCCAGCCTTCGTACGAATCAAAAACTGAACGGATAAAAAGCCAACTGTCAACCCGGTCAAGGATTTCAATCAAATCACCGAATAAAAGCTGATTGCTCATTTCTGAGCGGCTCGAGGGCGACTTTCGCACGGGAGCCATGCTAAGGGTGCATACTCCGTATTTCATTTCTTACAGTTAACAGTCATCATCATCACACAAAGTAAACAATTTTTGAAATAAGTTCCTCATTAAGCCGAATATTTAATAATTTCGTGATAAACAGAACTACCTGAAAAATGGATATTATAAATAGTATTGTCCGGAAAAAGGATTTCATAATAAAGACCGTACTATTTGTAAGTACGATTGCTGTCATTGTTGCATTGTTTCCCAAAGACTATACGTTTAAATACGAATTCCAGAAAAGTAAGCCCTGGATGTATGAAGACCTGATTGCGCCTTTTGATTTTGCAGTTAAAAAGTCGGATGCGGAGATTTTAGCCGAGAAAAAGCAGATTTACAGTGAAGTGCGTCCTTATTACTTTTATAATAATAAAATTACAGGCGAAAAAAGAAGATGGTTTATCAGGCAGTTCAATGAGGCGTGGCAGACCAGATTCTCCGATTCGTCGTCGGCAGCAGCACAACAAAACCTGAAGCAATGCCTTAGTGTATTTGATTCACTTTATGCCCGGGGCATCATTCAGCGAAGCGATGAAACAGAAGGCAGACCTGATGATTTCACGATAATAATAGTGAAAAATAAAATTGCCGAAGAAAAAGAACTCCGCGAACTTTTCTCCTTACAATCGGCACAGTTATTTATTCAAAATCGTTTTCAAAATGCGCGGACCGGTGTCGCTCAATTCAATATTGATATACTTACTAAATCCCTTTTCCAGAACGTTGTTTATGATCCCGAATCAACCTATCATGATAAGGTTTCAAGAATAGGCAACCTTTCGCTTACACGCGGTATTGTTCAGCGTGGAGAAGGTGTAATATCAAAAGGTGAGCTTATCAATGACGAGAAATTTCTGGAACTGGAATCGCTGAGGCAGGAATATGAAGGGCAGGCCGGAAATCTGAGCAATTATTATTTTATACTTGGCGGACAAACCATTCTCATTTCCATTGCTATCATTGTGCTTGTGCTGTTCCTTTCTATGTTTCGCAAAGATATTCTCGCCGACAATAAAAAAATCGCACTCATACTTTCACTCATAATGCTTATGGTGCTTACTACCAGTCTGGTGATACGAAAATTTGATTTTGAATATATCCGACTGGTACCGCTTTGCCTAGTCCCCTTTATAATTCGCGCATTTTCCGACACCCGCCTCGCACTTTTTGTGCATATAGTAACGGTCATCATCATTGGCTTCCTTGTCCCGAATGGTTTTGAATTTATTTTCCTGCAACTTATTGCTGGAATTGTTACCATAATAAGCATTGTAAATCTCGAAAAACGTTCACAATTCTTCCTTACATCATTCTACGTTTTTTTCACTTATTCCCTTATTTATACCGGGATGTGCCTGATGCAGGACGGCGGCATCGAAAATGTTGAGCCACGCACCTTCGGATTATTTGCAGTTTGCTCACTGATGATGCTTTTCGCTTATCCGATTATATATTTTTACGAACGCATTTTCGGTTTTGTGACGGCTGTTTCATTGCTTGAATATTCGAATACCAATAGCCGCGTACTTCGCGAGCTCGCGCTGAAAGCACCCGGAACTTTCCAGCACAGTCTGCAGGTAGCAAATCTGGCTGAAGAAGCAGCGTACCGTGTTGAAGGCAATGCGCTGCTTGCCAGAACCGGCGGGCTATACCACGACCTTGGTAAAATGGCCATGCCCGGCTATTATGTAGAAAATCAACTGGGCGGCTACAATCCTCACAAAGAAATTGGTCCTCAGGAAAGTGCCGGCATTATTATATCCCATGTTGAAAATGGGATTAATCTTGCCAAAAAGTACAAGCTGCCTGAGCCAATCATTGATTTTATACGAACACATCATGGCACTAAAAAAACAGAATATTTTTATTCCATGTATAAAATGTCACATCCAAATGACACTGACGACAGCCATTTCACGTATGTAGGACCACTTCCCTATACTAAAGAAACAGCGATTGTAATGATGGCCGATGCCGTTGAAGCAGCATCGAAAAGCCTGCGAATGCCCGATAAACAAACAATCAATGATCTGGTTGAAAGCATTATTGACCGCCAGATTGAAATGAGGCAATTTAAAAATACCAGTATTACATTCCGCGATATTTCAAGAATTAAGATTGTGTTTAAAAACCGGCTGATGAATATCTATCAGTTGAGAATCGAATATCCATCTTAATTACTTGCTCAGCGTACATTTCAGCAAATAATCATTCGCTTCGGGACCTTTATTGAAAATAAGGTCGAGGATGCTCAGGTTGGGAATGAATCCGATTTTTTCCTCGAAAACCTGGGTATAACCCGGCATAGCAACCGATGGGATACGCGTTGCTGTTTTTTCAGGAATAATAGTGTAGCGAAGATCAGGAATACCGGCATATTCCTTTAAATATACATTCGTATATTCCAGCTGTGTTTTAATTTTCAGGATTGCAAGAACGGTCGCGAGCAATTCGGCATTCAGGTCGGTAAGATATCTGAAGGGGCGTGTAAAAAACGGTTCAAGTGCATCGCGGTAATATAGAAAAAAAGGCGAATTATTATACGCCGACTCAATGGTACGCCAATGGAGCACATTCCAGCAATTATCATAGCTGATAATTGCTTCGCGGATGGGTACGTGGTTCTTGCGTGATTTTACAATGGCCACCGACAGTTCCTGTTTCCCATTGGCAGTAGCTATAACGCAACGGTTGCGGTATGTTTGACGCACATAACTTTCTGAATGCTCAACCATCGCTTTTTCAGACTGCGCTATCCATGCAAAATATTCAATTGGCCCGAGCCAGGCAGTAGATAATATTACTTCATCCATCATTTTAAACCGGTTCAAATTGAGCATTTGTAAAAATATTTACAGTCAGCGCTTACCTTCTGCTCCGCTACTTTATTTAATACCAACAGCGGTTATGAAATGCTCGTCAAAATTACAATTTAATCAGCGAATAATCCGTTACTTAATAAAAACCTGCGTATGGCACCATAAATACTCCCAAACCTTAAAACCGACAGAGTATGAAAACAAGAGCAATCTTCGCAATGGCCATCTGCCTGTTTGCAATGGCCGGTTATGGTTCCGGCAGCCCGCAATCGTACACGCTTTCAGAAGCGATTTCAAAAAAGCTCATAAAGGTTACCATTAAGGGTAATGATTATGAATCAGGTTCAAGTTCGTATTACGGAAAGTGCATCAACATGCATATTAAAAACTTGACGTATGGCGCTTTGAGCCTTAGCTTAGAAAACGGAAGAAGACTAAAATGCACCTACGATTCTGTGCAGGATATGCTCGTAACAAAAGCTGAAATATTTGCCCTTGGAGGTCAGAGTGAGCAGGATTTTAAAGTGTATGCTATGTGCTCACAAAAGCACGACCGGTGCCCTTCAACTACTTCAATATTCTCATTGTCGGAACTTGCAAACGGCTATTTGCTGCAGCTTACACAACTGATTGAAAAGCTCAATTGCTTCGACCGCACAGGCCAATCGGCAGTGTGGGTACTAACCGATGGCGACGATCCGGCTAACGTGACCGGCTCTGATTCAATCACCGTTAAAGCGCTCAAAACGCTTCTGGTTAAAGCCCGCAGCGTAGCACAGCGTGATGAGAAATTTATTTATGACTATAGTTTTCCGCAAGTAAAAAACGGTTCATTCAAAATTGAGGGTGATTTTGTATGGCAAATGCAGTATGCCGGAAAAGTTTCGTTATGGATTTATGATAACAACGGCAACAGGATTTCGTCCATTTTCCTTGAAAAATATTACAGTCACGGCACACAGACATATCACTATTCAGTTCAGGATCCTGAATTCAAACCCGGTGAAATGTACTGGCTCAGACTTATGGCCGACCGAACAAAGCTGAAGGAAGTCGCCGTTACCATGGATCCATGATGAAGGATTGACAGCCCATTGAAAAACGCAGGTTTGGCTCAACAATATATATCATGAATGAAAAATGCCATAGAAAATTCTGTGGCATTTTTGTTTGTGTATCTTTGCAAAAAAGCATTTTGGAAAACGAAGGATATATTTTTGGAATACGACCGGTGATTGAAGCCATAAACGCCGGAAGAGAGATTGACGGACTGATGATACAACAGGGCCTTCGGTCTGACGCATACAACGAACTGCGTGAACTGATGCGCATACACCGCATTGAATGCAGATTTGTTCCTATTCAGAAACTGAATCGCATTACCCGTAAAAACCATCAGGGCGTAATAGCTTGGATTTCTGAAATCAGCTACCACGAGATAGAGAATTTGGTGCCCACCCTTTTTGAAGAAGGAAAAACCCCGCTGTTGCTGGTACTTGACCGTGTTACCGATGTGCGGAATTTCGGTGCAATTGCCCGGACGGCTGAATGTGCCGGTGTACATGCTATTATTATTCCGCTTCAAAACTCGGTTCGGGTGAGTGCCGACGCGATAAAAAGTTCGGCCGGAGCATTAAATATCATCCCGGTATGCCGTTCAAAAAATTTAAAAGCAACGCTGCAATACCTGAAACAAAGCGGCATTCAGCTTACCGGATGCACTGAAAAAACTTCCAAAAATTATTACGACGCGAGTTTCACCATGCCAATGGCAATTATAATGGGTTCTGAAGAAGATGGCATCAGTCCTGCTTATCTTGACATGACAGACGAACAATTGAAAATTGAGATGGCAGGTACAATTGCATCTCTGAATGTTTCGGTTGCTGCCGGTATCATTTTGTTTGAGGCACACAGACAGCGGGTAGCCGAAAATATACGATAAATTTCAGAGAATTATTGATTCTATCACTGTTTCAGGGTTTTTCTGCGCTTCATATCGCGCCTGATAAAATCAGCTACCTGTTCAATACTCAACCGTTTTGCCAGAATAACTTTTTTATCATCAAGCAGGTAAATAACGGGTGTACTGTAAATATCATATGCCTCCGAAGCATTCCCGGTAATGGTACGCGGACCGTTAACGTTGATCCAGTGCATCTGATAGGTCCGCAGAAATTTCTTCATCTCCATCAGATTCGTGTCGGTACAAACACCAAAAATCTCAAAATTCATAGAGTCTTTTTTCTGTTCGTAAAACTCTTTCACCTTAGGCATCTCAGCTTTACAATGGCCACACGACCAGTCCCAAAAGAGCAATATAGTATAATGCGACGTGAGCGAATACATAGACCGTAATTGCAATGTAGTATCCTGCATTATCATGTTGGGCGCCGGTTGCCCGATAAGAATAGGCTTGAGTTTCATCGCCCGCTTGGTAATATTCTCCAGCACTTTTGCACTTATCCAGTATGCCTGATTGGTCATGTAATATTTCTCAACCAGATGAACAAAAATAGCGTCGTAGCCCATCACGTCAGACGTTTCATAGGTATACGTGAGATACCAGATAACATACTTGAACATCTCCTTATTGGCTCTTGCTTTTTCAATGATGCGGTCTGATTCGAAAATAATTGAATCGGGCATTTGTGGAATAACATTATCAAAATATTGTTTAATCCGGTTATAAAATACCGGTGTGCGCAGAATGCGGTCGTCAGAGAAATCAATGTTATCCCAGTAATGATTGCGGTAATAGTAATACGTAAACGTTGAATCTTTGCGGCCGTTTGAAAGTATAGGTGCATCGGGCACATCCGGGTCTTTGGATGCGAGCATAAAGCGCGACATAAATGTTTCCGGATGATTGGTGATTAAATTTGTTTTATAATCGCGGACAGACTTATCAATATCGTCCATTTGCTTACGGATAACAGCTGTTGAGTCTTTATTATCCTTTAACTTATCCAGATGACCTTTCAGTCCTTCATATTGCTTTTGTTTATCCGAAATAAATCTCAGATAATCATAAAACAGCTGGTTTTCGGGCGAGCCTTTTACCTTCATGTTTCGAACGAAATCAGAAGTATCTGTTTCGAGGCTGAACACCTGTTCTTTATTCACAATAAATTCAAAAAATTTCTTTTTGGGAAGTACAACAAAATAAATCCCGCCGGGCAAATCCTCGGTTCCCTCAAAAACCAGTTCTCCCGCGGCATTGGCTTTAACAGTGTCTTTGATGTACTGGTGCTGACCGTAATAATTTCCAAGATAGCAAGCACTGTCGGCAAGACCTTTCACCTTTACCTTAATTTTAAAACCTGCAGCTGTAGACTGCGGTTGAGCAGAAGTGAGAAGAACCGCACTAATCAAAAAATTAAGCAAATAAGTAATCATAGTCAATATTTATGGAGGTAGTAATATCTGCAAAAATAAGAAAATGTAAGAAGCCATTAACCACCGACACTGTATTTTGTTTACTTTTATTTACACTTTAGAACCAAACATTTACTTAAGTGAATGAATACGGACAAACAGAAAAATTTTCAGGTGCTATGGATTTACAAAAACTTTGCCAGGATGTGTGCGGTGTGGCGAGAGGTGCAGGGCGTTTCCTTAAGGAAGAGATACACCATCTTCAATTCTCCGATATCATTTCAAAAGCCGAAAACGATTTTGTCACATACGTCGACAAACAGTCGGAAAAGATGGTTGTTGAAGGACTTTCAGCGCTCGTGCCTGATGCAGGATTTCTTACTGAAGAAAACACCATACACATTGATGGCCGCGAGTTCACCTGGATTATTGATCCCCTCGACGGTACCACCAATTATATACATGGCGTTCCTCTTTACTGTGTAAGTTTAGCATTGATGCACCGAAACAAAATTGTGCTTGGGGTTATTTACGAGCCTAATCTTGACGAATGTTTTTATGCATGGGCCGGAGGCGGAGCATGGTTAAATGGCAAGCCAATCAAGGTTTCAGCGCTTAGTAATGTAGGTGATTCGGTCCTTGCAACTGGATTTCCGTCACGCGATTTTTCGCACATCAGCGAATTTGTTGAACTGTTTAAGGCCTTGATGTTTGACACTCACGGCATCCGCAGGCTTGGTTCGGCAGCAGTAGATTTGGCTTACGTAGCATGCGGACGGTACGAAGGTTTTTACGAATATGGACTCAGCGCCTGGGATGTAGCGGCAGGTTCAATAATCGTTCAGGAGGCCGGAGGTCATGTTACAGATTTTAAGAGCGACGGCAAATATATTTTCGGTAAAGAAATAATCGCTACAAACGGATTTATCCACAAACAATTCTGCGGAATTCTTTCAAAATATTTTAAATAATTCCGAAACACTTTTCGAAATTTCAGACAATTGCTGCGAATAATCACCAAATAAAATGTAACTATTTTATGAAAATATCGTAAATTAGTGCTCTCAAAAACGCTTGTGCTATGGATTTGTTGTCGCTTTCTGTAAAAAACCTCCAGCAGGAAGACTTCCAACAGTTGATGAAGAAGTTAAAGTCGAATAATCAAAAAGTTCGGCTTCTGGCTGCTATCAAGACAAGTAGAGATTTGAAGTATGAAAAGATTATCAAAGATCTGGGGTATCAGGGTAATGTAAGTGCGTTCTACACTCTGAAACACCGCTTGCTTGAAGATATTCTCGAGTTCAGGCTTCATCATGGCAAGAATGCAATTATTCAAACCAAAGAGCGGATAGAAAATCTAAGGGTGTTGCTCTACTCACCCGATCATCAATTGCTGGAACGCGAATTAAAAGATTTGCTGAAAAAATGCAATCAGTACGAAATTTATGATGGCGTTTACGAGGTTTATTTTATCTATCATTTGCTCAATTTTGATAACCAGAAATCGCGGGAATTATACGCCAAATTAATGGCAGAAGCGAAACTCAAGGCTGAAATTTTCAACAATCTGGAGCATCGTTTTTATAAAATAATTCTTGATTTTCAGGATGTTTTCTATTATCCCGATAATCTGATAAACGACAGTAATATCCATTACCTAAATGAAGTTGATGGATTGAACAGCAAATTGAATTCGAACGTTTCAAATTTCTTTTACATGAGCAGCTGGATGGCTTTCAACTTAAAAAGAAAGCTGCCCGGGCAATCACTGCCGGAAGAAACTGAAGAATGGATTAACTATTTATCGAATCTTTACCTCAGCTCAACGGTACAGTTCCATTATCCAAATTGTGAATTTGCGCTTGAATGCCTGTTCAACAAGTATTATATGCTTGTCGGCGACCATGATCGTTTCTCAGCCAACCTTGACCGTCTCGAACAGTTTGCTTCACAGATTAAAGGACAGAAGATGTATGAAAATGTTCTGTTCTATTATCTGTATGCCAAAACATACGACTTTGTGGCCAAACGTCACTTCCCATTAATTACGCCCTACCTGAGCGAGTTCATTACCGATGCGCTTTTTGAATCGAGCAGCAATCGAATCAAATTCTATTACCTTTATTTGCAGGCACTGGCACATGCGTATGAGCAAAATTTTGCCAAAGCTACTGCCAAACTGTTGCGTGGTCGATCGTTCAAACCTTATCTTTCAGACATGAGTCGCTGGATAATGCTTGAAAACTCGCTACTTACAATTATTACTTATATTTTGCAGGATGACTTCAAAATGATGAAGTACGAAATGTCATTGATTTACCGACTGCTTCCTGCATCAGGACCAACCGTTGCCCATTGGAAAATATTTATGAATAAAATGCGTGACAGTATTGGCAAAAGAAATCCCGACCGCTTTAAATATCACGCAATTTTTAGTGAGGCTAAAGAGAGCACCGGAACTATGTTTCTGGTTGACCTTGACAGATTTTTCAGATAATAATAACACACCCTATTTTATATTATGAGCAGGATTGAACTGTTCCACGGTGACATCACCAAATTATCCGTTGATGCAATTGTGAACGCTGCAAACCGTTCGCTGTTGGGTGGTGGCGGTGTAGATGGTGCTATTCACCGGGCTGCAGGACCGGGCTTGCTCGAAGAATGTATCAGGCTGAATGGATGTGATACAGGTCAGGCCAGAATTACAAAAGGATATGACTTGCCGGCCCGCTTTGTTATTCACACCGTTGGACCCGTATGGAAAGGCGGAAAGTTTGGCGAGGAACAGCTACTCACCGATTGCTATCGCAAATCGCTCCAACTGGCACGGCAATACGGATTGAAATCTATTGCTTTTCCTAATATAAGCACCGGTGTTTACCGCTTTCCAAAAGAAGAAGCCGCCTGTATTGCGCTCGAGGAGGCCATGCAATTCCTTGAAAGCGACGCTGAATTTGAAAAAATAATTTTTGTATGCCATGATGAAGACAACTTTGAACTTTATCATCATATTCTATACGGAGACCTTGATTAGCAGGGAAGGCAGCAATCAGAAGCTCTGAAAAAACATGCGCACCTGATCATAAAAATACAAGGCCAGCATCGGTTTTAAACAAATAGTAAACACGACGCCATACACGGCGCCCCAGAAATGTGCGTCGTGCCCAATATTGCCCTTGCCCCTTTTTGCCATGTACCAGGAATAAACGAGATACAGTATCCCAAAAATAAACGCAGGCACGCCAATAGGGATAAAAAAGAGATAAATTTTATTAAGTGGTGCAAAAAGTATGCTCGCAAAAACGACAGCCGATACGGCACCCGATGCACCCACGGCATTGTAAACCGGATTATTCTTTTGCTTACCGAATGAAGGCAGCACTGAAAGACAAATACCACCAACGTATAACAAGATGTAATACAGGATTCCTTTTTCGGCAAATATTTCGGGATGCTTGTAAAAGCTTTCTACAACAGTACCGAATGAATACAATACAAACATATTAATGAGCAGGTGCATCCAGTCGGCATGCAGCAACCCGTAAGTAAAAAAACGATAATACTGTTTTGAATGAAGCGCATTGAACGGATTAAATTTCAAACGGAAAAACACTTCTCTGTTTGAAAACCCAATAATCGAAACAATAGCTGTAATAATAATAATGATGATGGTAACCGTTGCCGAACCGTCTAACATAAATAATAATTGATTAAAGTTTAGTGCATCGCTTTGATGAAGGTATATTCAACGGTTGCACCGCGCGACATAAACGATGCAACATAATCGAAAATCATACACACAGGGAAAAGAAAAATAAAAAATGCATACTGCAGAATCAGTTGTGCCACATTGCAACGGGCATATGCCTTGTTCCCTTTCAATCGCTCATAGAGTAGTTCCCTTCTTTTGAAGAATACATTGAGGATTGATTGTATCATGCCGAAAGGATTCTGTTCAAATGAACGGTCTTTGCGTTTTACAAAAACAAAACCGTATTTACTCATCATTTTTATAAAATCGCGATGGCCGAAAAAGAAGAGATGGCGTGGTGGATCTAAGTGAAACCATTTACCTTTAAATGTTCGGCTCTGAAAGCTGTGTATATTTGGAAATGACATGACCAATGTACCATTGTGGCTCAGTAAGCGTGTAACTTCTTCGAGCGTTTGCCTTGGATCATCGAGATGTTCAAACACATGAAACATGGTAATCGCATCAAACTGTTCATTGGTAAAATCATGGTTCAACAATGAACCAATTTTAATGTCGATGCCAGGAATCTGCAGCGCACGCTGTGCCGCACGACCTTCCATCTCAGTCCCGAAAAGATTAAATTTTCCGCATTTCTGCAAATACTTCAGAAAACGGCCATTGCCGCAGCCGATGTCAAGCACATTTGAATCTTCATGCAGAAAACGGGCGAGACGTTTTGCCCTGCCCATCCTGAAATAATCAATAATGTTCTCAATGAAAGGTGCTGAGAATTTTTTTTCTCCCGGTCCATAATAGGTGTCATCATAAGCCTTTTCAAGAATTTCTTTCGTAGGCCTGGGCGCTAAAAAAATGGCGCGGCATCTGTGACACTTGTTTATCGTGTAATTATTTCCGAAAATATCATTGGTGGGATATAGAATATGACTTTCTGTAGTAGTGCAGAAGCCACAGATACTTACTTCGTCATAAACCGTTTCAACTTTTTTTGCCAATGTAACAGATTTTTTATCAGAATTTTGCCGGCAATTAAAATTACGCGGCTTTTTCCTTATTATTGGTTTCAAAGATACGGAATTTTGCGAGACGCAGTTTCTGCAGAAAATAGCAAATTGCTGTTTTCATTACGCCCAGTCCGTACTTGCTGCTCCGCCTGAAGTTGATAGATGAAGCATCCGTGAAGTATTTTGTTGGGCAGGTAACTTCGGCAATTTCATATCCCGCGTAGAAAATCTGAGCCAGCATCTGGTTATCAAAAACAAAATCATCGGAATTGTTCATGAAATTGATTTTTTCAAGAACCTCACGTGAAAATGCTCTGTATCCGGTGTGGTACTCCGAGAGTTTTTGCTTCATCAACAAATTCTGGAAGAACGTGAGAATGCGGTTAAAAAAGTATTTGTAACGCGGCATGCCACCGCTGAGCGCTCCGCGCCCGAGTATTCGGCTTCCCAGCACAACATGATACAATCCGTTGGCAATCATCCATGCCATCGACGGAATAAGCTTTGGTGTGTATTGGTAATCGGGATGAACCATAATAACAATATCGGCACCCATTCCCAGTGCCATTTGGTAACAGCTTTTCTGATTGCCGCCATAGCCCTTGTTTACTTCGTGCCTTTTAATGTGTGTAATTCCCAATCTCAGCGCCACCTCCGTAGTATTGTCGGTACTGGCATCATCAACCACAATCACATCGTCAACCATGTCGAAAGGGATTTCACCATAGGTCGTTTCAAGTGTTTTTCCTGCATTGTATGCAGGCATTACTACAATAATCTTTTTTCCTTGTATCATAACAATGAGTGCTGTTACAAAGATAGAAAATAGTTTGAAGTATGGAGTTTGAAGTTTAAGAAGAGAAGTCAGAAGACGGACAGGCACTTCAAACTTCAGGCACTTCACACAGTGATTGTCATGATGCTCCTTTAAAATTTGTAATTTTGTATCTACAGAAAAAACAGGACGATGAACCAAGACACAATTTTCGCACCGGCAACGCCTCCGGGTAAAAGCGCTATTGCCGTGATACGCATTTCGGGCAACGATGCATTTATTGTAATGACGAGAATATTCAGGCCGTTGCGAAAAAAAACTGACCTTCTTAAAAGCGCGTCCCATCAGGTGCATCTCGGTTCTCTGTATCATGGTGAAGTCCTTATTGACAAAGTGCTTGTTTCATTGTTTAAAGCACCTCATTCGTATACGGGCGAAAATATTGCTGAAATTTCTGTTCATGGCTCTATGTTCATTGTTCAGAAAGTGCTGGAACTACTGTCTTCTGAAGGATTGAGGATGGCACGTCCCGGAGAATTTACATTGCGGGCATTTCTAAATGGTAAATTTGATTTGTCGCAGGCAGAAGCCGTTGCCGACCTAATAGCATCAAATTCTGATGCATCACACGCGCTGGCGCTCACACAGATGCGGGGCGGGTTTTCATCGCGCCTAAAAGAGCTCCGGCAGAAGTTGGTTGATTTTGCTTCACTAATTGAGTTAGAACTTGATTTCAGTGAGGAAGACGTGGAATTTGCGAACCGCAAGCAATTGAACGAACTGCTTGAGACCATTAAATCGGAAGTTAACAAACTCGCTTCCTCATTTGCCCGGGGCAACGTTTTAAAACACGGTATACCGGTTGCCATTATCGGCAAACCAAATGTTGGAAAATCGACACTTCTGAATGCTATACTGAATGAAGAAAAAGCGCTTGTTTCGGAAGTTGCCGGAACAACCCGCGATGCCGTTGAAGATGTGATGGTGATTGGCGGCATTGCTTTTCGATTTATTGATACGGCCGGACTGCGCAGTACACGTGATTTTGTAGAGAATCTGGGCATCGGCAAGACGTACGAAAAAATGAATCAGGCTCAGGTAATTCTTTATGTTGTCGATATCAGCACCACCTCTGCCGAAGAAATAAAACAGGAATTACAAGACTTCGCTGAACATATTGAACATGGCAAAAAACGCTTCATCATCATTGCCAATAAAACAGATTTATTATTTGAAACTCCGCATAATTTCGCGGAGCTTGTTGAGATGGAAACCATCTTTATTTCGGCACGGCGCAATGAAAACATTCAATTGATAACTGAAAGCCTGTTGAAGTCAGCGGATGTTGAAAAATATGATGACAACGCCACTGTTTCCAATGCACGTCATTACGAAGCGCTTACGGCCATTATCACAAGCATTGAAAATATTGAGCATGGATTTTTAGCCGGTTTGCCCTCCGACCTTATCTCAACCGACCTTCATCTGGCACTGCACCACCTGGGCACCATCACCGGTGAAGTTAGCACAGAAGAGCTGCTTGACAACGTTTTCAGCAAATTCTGTATTGGCAAATAAATCGAATGGTACGCAAACCTTCCAACCGTTCATTGAAATTTCTTTTAAAAACAAAAAAAACAAAAACACTATGCAATTACAAAAAATTCAAACAAAAATCTATGAAATCAGAGAACAAAGGATAATGTTAGACTTTGACCTCGCTGAAATGTACGAAGTACAAACCAAAAATCTAAATCTTGCCGTTAAAAGGAATTTAAAACGGTTTCCGACCGATTTCATGTTTCAACTCACAAAGCATGAATGGGAAAGTTTGAGGTTACAAATTGAAACCTCAAACGCTCAAAGGTTGCAAAATGAAACCTTAGAAAAAGGCAGAGGAATACACTAAATATTTGCCCTATGCCTTTACAGAACAAGGGTTAGCCATGCTGAGCGGTATTTTAAATTCCGATAAAGCTATTGAAGTTAACATTGCCATTATGCGAGCCTTTGTATTCATCAGGCAATACGCTTTATCCCATAAAGACCTTACTCAAAAACTGTTAGAGCTTGAAACAAAATACAACAAACAATTTAAGGATGTTTACGAGGCCATCAATTACCTTTTACAAAAAGATAAACAGGACACGGAACAGAAAAGAAGAAAGCAAATCGGATTTAAAAAGAGCATATGAAAACCATTATTTAAGGTTTTTTATTGATGTTATTAACCAAGGGCATGAACAAAGGGAATAAATGCTGTTGTTATCACAAATTGTGATAATCTGCCCGAAACCGTGAAATTCAGTCCAGCAGCTCCCTTTTCATTTACCGAACAGGGTGTTGCTATGCTATCCCGTGTGTTGAAAAGCAAAAAAGCCCTTCAGATAATAAATTAAAAAAAATTCTAATTTACTTGTAAATGCAACTGCCTTGCCCTAGCCACAATAATAGCTTTATACTTTTCTTGCATAACTGATGGAAGAAAACTTTTTTTAACAAAATCAATAATTGCAGGAAGTGAAGTTTCCATTTTATCTACAATATTTATTTGTGCCTTCTCCGGGATTCCACTATTTGTCATAGCTTTCATAAAATCACTCAGTTTTATCTTTT
Source organism: Bacteroidota bacterium (assembly GCA_037133915.1). NCBI lineage: Bacteria > Pseudomonadati > Bacteroidota > Bacteroidota bacterium. The sequence goes on along the minus strand of JBAXND010000009.1, from coordinate 16,453 downwards.
TCTTTTTACCGTTTAATGTAAGCCCAAGCTCCTCTTTATCATCAGGCATAACAAGAGCAGTGGAAACCATGTCATAAGCAGGTGTTAGCACTGTACCGGTTTCAGTGCGGTTAATCAACGAGAAGTTCTTCAGGTGCATATCAGCGTTTCCTGTCAGGAAACAAAATAATACCTGCTCATAAAAGTTCACAAGATCAAGGCCGGGATTAACTGAAAATTCCATTATCGCTTTTCCTATCTGTTCCTGGGATCCTTGGTACTTGTGCTCTGTCAAGCGTTCTGTCAGCTGGCACATGTCTTCCATGTGTATTTTTTCCTTACCGGTTCTGTCTATACGTTTAGTAATATAAGCCAATCTCCCTGATTTCATTTGTATAAGTGAGTGAGGAACGGTAGCTATTCCGGCTATTTCAGCCAGATGCATTGTCAGGTCCTCAATTTCCGGCAGAAATGGGAATGCATCGGTTTGTGGTTTCAATATGTATTTCCCATGCACACCCACAATTGTAAGCCGCAAAGGAGCACCAGCACCTTCTCCTTTAAGGAGGTCAAGTGAAAGTTTTGGCTGCGCCCCAGTAACAGCAGACTGGCTTCTCACCACCTGTAAACCCAACTCCAATAATTCCCTTTCAGAATACAGTAATTCAGGGGGCTCAGCTTTTCCAAATATTTTTTTACTACAAGCCGGGTGAAACATAACGTCGCTTTCATTAAGGGCATTATAGCAATATAAACATCTATTTGATTTCATCTTCAGCTTTTATTTCAATTACTTTAACAGCACCAATACAATCGTGACAGCAGGCCAACAATAGTCCCATCCTATCACGCTGATTTATTTTCCAGTTTTTTTGTGCAATATCTAGAAGCCATCCTTCGGGTATCAAGCCATCAAAGAAAGGAAACATAACTTTGCTTTCAAATGGCTTGTCGTTCTTAGGCAATGTAAGACTTACTGCCGGAGTTTCTATACTCTTCAGATAAGCCTCATAATATGTGAATACATACCCGTCTTCATTTTCCAGCAATTTTCCTGCCGGAAGATCATGCATAAATATTTCAGCTCTTCTCATCGGTCAGTTTTTTTCTGTTTAAAGGAACAGGCCCCAGCTCCATACCAAATAACAGGAGTACCTGATTTACTTTATCCATGCGAAGCGAACTCTTCCCCTGCTCCATTTCACGGATAAACCGCAGCCCCACACCCGCCTTATTTGCGAGCTCCGGCTGAGTTATCTTTAGTTGTTTCCGTTTACCTTTTATTAAAGCAGATACTGTTTGATTTGATGTCATTTTATACCCTTTTGGGTACAAATATACAACATATTTTCAATACTGCACCCTTTCGGGTATATATTTTTACAAAAATGGTAAAATTATACCCTTTCGGGTACATTAATACCATTTTCCTGAAGTATTAAACAATTTAAGGATGTTTACGAGACCATCAATTACCTTTTCCAAAAAGATAAACAGGACACGGAACAGAAAAGAAGAAAGCAAATCGGATATAAAAAAACGTATCCGATTGATTCAAAACCTCACCTATAGCTTAATCAGCTTAAATGTCTGAAATGAATTGTCATTCCTGATATTCACCAAATAAATTCCAGCAGGAAATTCGCTTACGCTGATGCGCGTTTCGCCCATTTTCGAATTAACTGTTTTGATGACCTGTCCCTGCATATTCATAATCTCAATTGTTGAATTTTGATCTGAACTGACCACTATGAAATCACTGGCAGGATTGGGATAAATGATGGTGCCGGACTGGGCCACAGCTTCCGCAATGCCTGAAGCCGGGGTGTTGCCCGATTTTGCAACAAGTACATCAACGGTTCCTGCATTGTATAAGGTTGTATCACCAATTGTAATAGCTGTACTGCCAAAACTTGCAGCAATAATAAAATTGCGTGATTCGTCCGGCGCAATATCGTTTGGTGTATCATTCGTGGCACCCCCTATTGACTTTGCCCAGGCAATAGTACCATTGGGTTCATATTCAGTGATGAAAATATCGCTGAAACCACTGCCATTATTAGCAAGCGGCCATGTTCCGAAACTGATGGAATCGCTTTTAAAATAACCCGTGAGATAACTATAGCCCAACTTATCGGTAGCGACCACACTGCCTTCATCATCGGCAGAACCGCCTGCAGCGCGTGCCCATTGCACGTTGGTATCAGCATCATATTTTACAATAAATACATCTCTGTATCCTGCACTGGTCAAGGTGGTATCGCCAAAAGTAATATTGTTTTTAAATGAGCCTGCCAGATAACAATTAGATTCACCGTCAACAGTCACTGTATTTCCTTGAGAATCGCCTGTTCCGGCAGAGCGAATGGCCCATAACGCACTTCCGTCAGGTGCAAATTTCGCAAAGTACATATTGAAATTGGTAACTTTTTTTAATAGAAAAGTATCAAACCATAATGAATCGGCATTCGTACTGCCGGTAATGTAACAATTGCCCGTTTTATCAATGGCAATCGATTTCGATGTTTCGGCACTGCCAACGGTTCCGTCGGCAGACCTCGCCCAAAGCGCAGTGCCTGCAGAATCATATTTAGCAATAAATAAATCGGAATTTCCCCCACCCGAATTAATCAGAGGGAAGGCCCCAAAAGAAATAGAGGGGCTGTTGAAACTTCCGGTAATATAACAGTTACCAATCGAATCCACAGCCAAACCGGTTGGCATTTCGTCGTCAGTGCCTCCTGCATGCCGTGCCCAGATACACTGGTCTGTTGAATCAAATTTCGCAATAAATATATCGGTAGCATTATTTGCAGCATTGACAAAACTTTCATTGCACAACTCGAGTTTGGGCCCGTCAAATGTACCTACTATATAATAGTTTCCCAATTTATCAAATGCAATATTGGTAATACGCTCTCTTCCTGTATCGCTGATGGCGGCTGTGTAAATCAAGGTACCCGCCAGGTTATATTTCGCAATAAATCCATCCGGACCATTCGAATGCGGCAAATTATAAATATAGGTATTGTAATAACCCACCACATAGCAATTTCCGTGATGATCATAATCAATGGAAAGGGATTCGTCATAACTATTATAGCCTGCGTTTGTAGACCAAAGCCAGTCCGGTGCCTGTGCCCATACGTTTACAGTTCCTGACAAGACGAATACAAAAACTATGGCACTCAAAAAGATTCTCTTCATGATATATATATTTTGAGTTATTGGTTCAATTGATTTGAAATCAACTATTGATTTAATCTGATGGAATACAAATTTAATAAATATAGTGATGTTCTCATAACACTTATATCATATTCGCACAATATATTACTGAAACAGCACATTTATTTCAGCTTTAACCTATAGATAAATGCCGGTTTAATGAAGTTCATGTAAGCAAACAACAACTTCTCATTAACAGCGTGATTTTTTTCTATGGTTAACGATTCTTTTTGGATTTTTATCGGCCATAACTCTAAAGAAAAAATGCCTTGCCTTTCGCCCTAAAAAACATTAATTTTGTTATCAGAAATTCAATATTGCTTTTGCAGGAGTGCTCTTACACGCCATCGATCTGAGCTGCAAAGCTTCTTCAATCCTTCAATAATTATCTTTATTCACTAAAAAAGGAGATTATTATCATGGGTTATGGTTTTCACGGTAAGGTTATAAAGATAAATTTGACTGAGAAAAAAACAGAAGTAATAAGCATCGCGGAAGATGATATTAAAAAATTCTTTTTGGGTTCGGGGCTTGCGGCTAAATTTCTGTATTATGATTACGACAATACGGTCAGCCCTCTGGATCCGGAAAATCCGCTATTATTTTTCTCAGGTCTGTTTACGGGTGGCATACTGCCCGGTACATCCAAGCTATCGGTTTGCTCTAAGTCGCCGCTCACAGGCATCTGGAATGAAGCAACAGTAGGCGGTCACTGGCCTGCAGAGTTCCGAAAGACGGGTTACGACGGTATCATTATCACCGGGAAATCGAAGGATAAAACCTACCTGAATATCACCCGTGACAAGGTAGAGTTTCGCTCAGCCGAACACTTGTGGGGCACGCTGACTTATGATATCGATACTCTATTACGTCCTGAAATCGAGAAAAACGCTAAAATAGCTGTAATTGGACCGGCCGGTGAGAATTTGCTCGGTATCTCCATCATCGTTTTTGATCCTCCGATAACCCGGGTTGCAGCCCGTTCGGGAATTGGTGCCGTTATGGGCTCCAAAAATCTGAAAGCCATTGTTGTTTGCGGTGAGGTGGATTCAAAAGTAAAAATTGCGCATCCCGAAGAATTGAAACAGCAGCTGAAACTTGATATTCCTGAAATCAATAATTTCACTCAGGGCTTGAAGAATTTTGGTACATCTGGAGGCGTTGAAGCAGTAGAATTATATGGCGACCTCCCGATAAAAAACTGGCAGCTCGGCGCCTGGAAAGAAGGTGCTGAAAAAGTGTGCGGTCAAGCAATGCAACCCGAAATGCTTGATAAACATTACTCATGCCACGCCTGCCCTATCCGCTGTGGCAAAATCTACAAAAATGAGAAGTTGAAAACCTACGGGCACGGACCGGAATATGAAACCATAGGAACCCTTGGCTCACTCTGCCTGAACGATGATCCTGAATATATTGTGCTTGGGAATGAATGGTGTAACAAATATGGCATGGACACTATTTCGGCAGGCAATTGCGCCGGTTTTGCTATTGAAGCCTATGAAAAAGGAATCATCGGTAAAAAAGATACGGGTGGCATAGAACTGAAATGGGACGGAAAAAGCATGCTCGCGATGATTCATAAAATGGGCAAAAATGAAGATATCGGACGCATTATTGGCATGGGTATAAAACGTGCGGCTGAAGTGCTGGGCCATAATTCTGAAGAATTTGCGGTTCATACCAAAGGACTGGAATATCCGGCGCACGATCCGCGTGGACATGTGAGTATGGCGCTGAATTATGCAACAGCCGTGCGCGGTGCCTGCCATCTTGAAGGACTTACGTATTTTCTTGACCGTGGCATACCCGCCGCAGATCTTGGATATATTACGCCTGAAAATCCTCATATTTCAGAAGGCAAACCACCCATTGTTGTCGATATGCAGAATTATATGAGCGTGTTCAATCCGCTGGGCATGTGCAAGTTTTTATTCATAGGGCGCGTTGGTCCGAAAAAGGTGAGCGAATGGCTGCACCTTGTCTGCGACTGGAATTTGAGTCAGGAGGATGTAATGATTACGGGTGAGCGGTTATTCAACCTTAAACGGCTTTATAATGCCAAACTCGGCATCAGCCGTAAAGATGATAATCTCCCACCCCGATTGTTTGCCGAAGCAAAACCCGATGGCTCTGCAAAAGGCGTGTTACCCAATCTCGGCACCATGCTCTATGAATACTATAATCTGAGAGGATGGTCACAGGAAGGAATTCCGGGGAAAGAAAAAACGGCTCAACTGGGATTGTTGGCGACAAAATAGTATCAAAAGATGTTGTTCCGCTAAAAAATGATTGTATTGAACTCTTTCCAATTTTAGCAGGCGGCTGACCGCCTTATAATACTGATTAAATGATTATTACAAATTAATTAACAAATAATTTCCATAATATTGAAATTAAATAACTCATTGTTGCTCAAAGGTGACTATCTTTGCCACAACAATTTAAAATTATATCATGTACAAAGGAACCGTAAAATTTTTTAATGATTCGAAAGGATTCGGATTTATTAAAGACGAAAATTCAGCAAAAGAGTATTTTGTCCATTCAAACGGATTAAAAGAACCCATCAAAGAAAATGATGAAGTAACTTTTGACCTCGAAGAAGGTAAAAAAGGATTAAATGCTGTAAATGTTAAACTGGCATAGTCAGATATAAAAACATTTATAAAAAAAAAGCCCCGGGAAACCGAGGCTTTTTTTTATGTTATAATGACGAAAATAACATCAATGCTTTATCTCAACCCATTTACCATTACTAAGGCCCTGTAAAACGGCGCCTCCGGTAATTTTCTCATATTGAGGTTTCACAACTTCAGCGCCTTCAGTATTAATAAAACCGAACAGACCGTCAACTTCAACAAGTGCCCAGTCGGCATGCAGTGCGCCAAATGAAAAAATTCTGTCAAATTGTGGTTTTACAATCTCAACGCCTTCGCTTGTGATAAACCCCGAGAGTCCGTCTTTTTTAACCATGGCCCAACCGTTACGCGCTTCGCTGAACTTGGAAATTTTATCGTATTGAGGCTTCACTATTTCAATTCCTTCGCTATTGATAAAACCAAAGAATCCGTCTTTTTTCACCATAGCCCAACCGTTGCGATTCTGGCCAAACATTGAAATTGCATCGTACTGCGGTTTTACAACCTCGGCGCCTTCACTATTAATAAAGCCCAGTAATCCGTCGAGCTTCACCAACGCCCATCCGTTGCGCAACGCGCTCAATGGACCGGTATTGTCATATTTTTGTTGTCCGAAGGCAGCACAAAGAGTAACCGCCATGATTGCAATAACCAATGCTGTTTTACGCATAAGATAATAATTTGATGAGATTAATATATTCGGCTCACTCGTTATGAAAGACAACGATAAAGACCGTTTATCTTGAAATCATGAGTTTGCAAACCTTGCGCTCACCATTACTTCCGCTGGCGGAAATAATGTACATACCGTCAGCAAAATTATCGGCAGAGAAGACAAATTTATTGCTTTCAATATTGTTATAATTGCCCACCACTTTTCCGCTATAATCCATAATCATTACTTGCTCTAAGGGGAAAGAAGATGCAATGGTAGTGCTTGATCCTGTTGGATTGGGATAAACGGAAATTGTATTGCCAGCCGTAAGTTCATTTTCTTCAACATCAACCAGTGTACCGCTGCTCAAAATAAATTTATTGGCGTTGGACGAGAAATCGGTGATTGAAGTTTGCTGACGCCAGTCGGTAGTCGGCGAATTTGAAACTGCACCGGGATTTCCGGGAGCAGTTAACCAAACACCGCCTACATTATGCCAGAATAATCCCTGAGCACGGATATACGAAATGCCTTCGTCTACCGTGTTCCAACCCACTTTTAGTGTGGCGTTGCTTCCGCCGGGATTGGTCTCGGTAATCACCCAGGTGTACTGAACGCAACTGTTATCAGCACTTGTAGGAGGAACCAGGCCGGGTGTAACTCTTACCGAAAAGGTATCAACTACCCCACTATTATTTAACTGCACCGGTTTATAACTGTTAACCGCGCTGCCAATGGGAAAAAAGAAGTTGGTTGACGCAGGCATGCTGTTTTTTATGAGAGCGCCGGTTCCGTTCGTTACAACGAATTTGGCATTGCTGGCATTGGTAATAGTCGCAGCAGGCATTAACACAACATTATTGTTTCCTGCAATGATTTTATTATTTGCAAAATCGAGTGTGCCTTTAATTCGGGCATCAACAAACAGGCTCTTGTCGCCCGAACCGTCAACAACCAGATTATTGTACGTTGTGGCATTTGAACCGCTGATATTTTGCGCAGCACCTTCCATTTTAACAAAACTGCTGTTACCTGAAGTAAAGCTGCCGTTGTTAATATAATTGCCGGTAAGAATAATAGTTCCGGAATTGTTGATATCACCGGATGCATTGTTGAGGGCACCGTCGATATGCAGGAAGCATCCATTCTCAATAGTCAGGTTTACCGAATTATAGACCTGTGCCATGATAATATTGGCCGAAAACATGAACAGCGCGGTGAATAATGTAAATTTTACTATTTTCATGATGTTTGTTTTTTTTACAATTCAACATCAAAAATACAAATTATTGTAAGAATAAACAAAAACTTCTGACATGACAGTAAGCAGTAATATATTTATTTCTCATCGTTATAATCGTGAGCAACCTTCATACGGTTATATCTTTCTTTTTTCGCACCCCGATAGTATATTTGCACCCTCAAAATTGTATCCCGAAACACTATGCTGCTAGGACTCATAAGAAAAAACAAAGGCTCCGTTTCACTTGTACTCTTTTTTGTACTTGTTGAAAACATATCCTGGATTATAGAACCGACCTTCTTCGGCAAACTGCTCGATGCGCTTATTGATAAATTCTATCTGCATGAATTGGCCGATTATATGTGGCCGCTGATACTGTGGATTGCTGTTTTTATTATTAATATAATGGGCGGAACACTGAGCCGGTTGTTCAACGGGCGCATTTTCCCACGGATATATGCAGAGCTTGCAACACAACTTATTTATGTTTCAAAGAAAAAGAAACATTCTGCAGCCCGCATGGTAAGCCGGGCAGAACTTGCCAAAGAATATGTTGATTTTCTGGAAGTGCGTTTACCTGATATATCATGGCAGTTAACGGCCACCGTTGGGGCAATCTGCGCCCTTTTCATCTACGACTACCGTATAGGTCTTGTGTGCCTTTTCGTTCTGTTGCCGATGTTTATAATTAATGCAATCTACCGTAAGCATGTTACGCGCCTGCAAAAAGATGTGCATGATAATCGTGAAGAAATCTACAAAGCGCTTGAGCGCCGCGATATTTCACAGATAGACCAGTATTACAGGAATATGGTGCGACCTCAGCGCGATATTGCTAAGTGGGGTTCTTTTGATTATGGCATGATCAAACTTTTGCTGATGGTGGTCTTTATTGTAGTACTGTTTATTTGTGTTGACGTTGACAAGTTCTCTACCGGCAAAATCTATTCTATAGTATCCTACCTTTGGACTTTCATCACATCAACTGATTACCTGCCCGGGTTGATGGAGAGCATGACCTCTGTGCGTGACCTGAATGAAAGGATGAAGGAAGAAGATGAGCCCACAAAATCAGAGGCTGTTTAAAAGTTTTTAAGCTTGGCAATGAAGCCATCGTCGGCATCGATTGACTTTAGACTGGTAGAGCCAATAGAAATAGCTTTACTAAAATAACCTGAAATATAAATATCAGATAAAGCATCAAGTCCAATACCAAAGTTACGGTCATAACCGCTTCCGCCGATTTGAGTTCCCCCTGATATTTCGCCCGAATTATTATACTTTATAATAAGGATATCCCAATCGCCTATGCTTTTGATTTTATTTTCACCAAGCATAAAATCCACATTGAACTCTCCGGAAACATAGATATTACCCAGTTTATCCAGTTTCATTGCTCTGGCTTGTTCACCACCTTTTCCGCCGGTTTGCTTTGCCCAGATTTCCTCTCCGTTCCGGTCATACTTAACAAGAAAAATGTCGTCAGCGCCCATATTTTTCAAAGTTGTTTTTCCGAAATCAGCGAGCCCCGAAAAATATCCTGTAACGTAAACATTGTCTGAAGTATCCACCGCAATTGCAGCAGCGTGATCATCACCTGTTGCACTTCCACCTCGTTTCAACCATTCAATACGTCCGTCAGCACTGAATTTCGCAACGAAGATATCTTTCCCGCCCAGGCCGGCTATTGTTTTTTTTCCGAATTCGGCTGTTCCTTCAAAATCTCCGGTGATGTAGCAATTGCCTTTGGTATCGGTAGCTATTGCATTTGCCTCATCAGCCATGGTTCCGCCTCCTGTGGCCGACCAAAGAATGTCTCCGTTGCTATTATATTTAATCAAGAATATGTCTCGGTCTCCTTTTGAAATATAGTGGGAATTTCCAAGTGTCATACTTCCCTTAAAGATACCGGTAATAAAAACATTTCCTCCATTATCAACGGCAACAGAAGTGGCAAAATCTTCCAAAGTTCCTCCACCTTGTTTTACCCATACAGGAATTCCATTTTTATCAAACTTCGCGACAAAGAAATCTCTGTCTCCACTGCTTGTTAGCACGACACCGGAAAAATTTGTAGTCCCTGAAAAATAACCCGCCATATAAATATTTCCTGCCTTATCCAGTGCAATCCCATAAGGCTCTTCAGAGTCTTTACCTCCGAACTGTTTTGCCCAAACAATGTGTCCAAGGGTGTTGTATTTAATTAGATAGATATCGTAAGGTCCGTGACTAATCATGACTTTATTTTCCACCTTCAGGGTATCATTAAAGCCGCCTGCAATGTAGCTGTTGCCATCCTTATCAGTTTCCATCGCGTAAGGAAAATTTTTATTTGTACCCACAATACTATTTGCCCATTCCCATGTTTTTGGGCTTTGACCGAACGAAAAAGTGGAAATTATTGAAAAAATTATCATCAGTGCGGAACTGAGAATTGAATTTACCCTTTTCATAATTGTTTTTTTTAGACAGTACAAAATTGGTTCAAGATTCTGAATAGATTCTGTAGATAAATTAACTGACAAAATTCCTTGCTTCTCCTTTTTACGTTTACAATAATTATAAATTTGTGCGTTTTTTAGTTTAAAACAATGTTGTATGAAAAAAGTGCATAGAGGGTTTATTAAATTTTACTTCATCTGGGGCATTTTGAATGTTCTTTTAATGATTATGGCATCTTCCGGTGTTTTCGGAGCATCTGACCGGACATTGACTGAATTCTGGCCATTTACTGTTGGTTCTCCACGTTATTATGACCTTTATGAATTAATCGTTTATTTGGGAATGCCGCTACTAATATATATTGTATACCGCGCAGGGCAGTCAAGAAAATTCTGGATTCCTTATATTATCTGGAGTATCCTGAATATCGCTATAATGATTATGGCTGTTTTGGATGTTTTTGGCACATCTAACAGAACAGTAAAGAAATTCTGGCCATTCTCTGTTGGAGAACTGCTGTATTACGACCTTCTGGAACTTGTAGTATATTTAACTATTCCGCTCATCGTATACTATGTATACCTGCAGGTACAGCACCATCAGAAATACAGTATTGACGAATAGAAGACCGCTTTACAGAGCTTTCAGTATCTCGGACTTTATAGCCTCTTTTTCCTTATTATTCTGATCAATTGATGTGTAACTTATTTCAATAAATAATTCATCGTTGATACTGTATAGTGTGAGTACAATATCTGTATTGTTACTTTTCCATTTTGTTTCAAGACTCAGGTTGTCGGAAATCAGGTTAAATGCCCATTCATCCTGTTTCAATGTCTTTCCATTAATGGAAGTGGAGATGCTGCTGTATGGTTCTTTATATTTCCGGGTCAGTAATTCCTGCAACATCAAATAGGTATCAACATAAGCAGAAGGTATTTTACTGTCGAGTGTAAGATCGTAGGATGCGTGGTAAAGGAGTCCCGCAGAATTAAAATCATAAATAATTTTCGCATCCCAATCGTTCAGTTTCCCCTTATAAACAAAGTGGTTCTTTTTGACAATCACTAGTTTTGACGCTTCCGCTTTTTTAACCATTGTAGTATCCATACCCCATTTGGTATTACGGAAATCGAAGGTTTGTGACATTAAGCTATTGCTTATAACGAACAATAGCAGCGCAAAATAAACAGACTTGCTTTTCATTTTTTTAGGTTTTTACGAATCGTTATTTTTATTAATCAGTAACAAGGTTCATTTTGTGTCATCGACTATTGTTTCGTTTATTAATATAAATGACAAATTAACAGCCGGATTCTGTATAAATTTTGTGTTTGAACAATATGCTTTAATATTTTTTTATCAGAAAAAATGTTTTTCTCAGAAGAAATAAGCCATCGCAAATATTCCGTATTACAACGCTTCAGTGCTTTCTCGCGTATGAGTGCTGTCCGTTTATCAATAATTTCTTCTACATAAACCAGCTTCCACGGTCGTTTCATCGATGTATTCGGTATGGGGGCATTATCGGGAAAGGCTGTTTTTAAAATTTGAGTTTCATAAATAACAATAATGTAACTTACAAGTTTGTAAGTTACATTATTGTTTACTATTTTTGTATAAAATTTATCCAATGGAAACACCTTTTGTTTTTGGCAAAATCGCTTCAGAGAAGAACTTCACTGACAGGAAAGATGAAACAGGGAGATTGATTTCAAACTTCACATCTCAAATTAACACAATACTTATTTCACCTCGGCGCTGGGGAAAATCTTCGCTGGTCAGCAAAGCGGCACAACTGGCAGCAAAAAAAGACAAAACATTACGATTTTGTTTTATCGATCTGTATAATGTTCGCACAGAGGAGCAATTTTATCAGTTGCTGGCTTATGAAGTCTTGCGCGCTTCATCTTCAAAATGGGAAGAGCTGATGGGAACAGCGAAAAAATTTATGGGAAGACTTGTGCCTAAAATTACATTTAACCCCGACCCTAACAATGAATTTTCTCTAGGCTTTGATTGGGCTGAAGTAAAAAAACAACCTGACGAAATCCTTAATTTGGCGGAAAACATTTCAAAAGCCAAAAAGTTAAAATTTATTATCTGCATTGATGAGTTTCAAAACATTTCGGGATTAGGCGATTCATTGATTATTCAGAAGAAACTTCGTGCAAACTGGCAGAAACATAAACGTACGACTTATTGCTTGTATGGAAGTAAAAGGCACATGCTAATGGAAGTATTTACATCTTCCGAAATGCCATTTTACAAGTTTGGAGATATTATATTTCTTCAAAAAATTGCTGAGGAGGAACTTGTAAGTTTTATTATCTCTCGCTTTACAAGTACCGGAAAAAAAATAAGTGCAGAAAATGCCGGATTTATTACAAAAATGACCGAATGTCATCCATATTACGTTCAGCAATTAGCGCAACAGGCGTGGCTAAGAAGCGAAAAAATATGCACAACCAATACAGTAAATGAAGCTCATGAAAATCTGGTACAACAACTTGATTTCTTATTTCAAACTATTACCGACGAACTCAGTAATACCCAAGTTAACTTTTTAAAAGCGTTGCTGTTGGAGACTATTCAATTTAGCTCCCAAAAAAGCCTGCATGAATTTCAGTTAGGGACCTCTGCTAACGTATTAAGAATCAAGCAAGCACTTGCGAACAAAGAAATTATTGACATTTCCGGAAGTTCTATAACTTTCCTCGATCCGATGTATAAATATTGGCTTAAAAAGATCTATTTTAAGTTCTGAGCAACTTTTAGCCTACAATTATACGAATAAGGTAATCAGTAGTATAACCTTTGTATAATGTGCCGTCTTTCAAGCCTCGTATTATTTAAACATAAAAGGTCAAGGAAAAAGTCTGAAAAGAAACTTCGAGACTTCCATTAAATTACTTGGTACTCGCTAATCCTTCACACAACGGACAGAAAAACCATAATGTTGAGGAAAGGCACCTCTGGCAATAACGGAGTCCCCATAATACATGAAGCGGACAAACGCAGTGGTATTATTGCAGTAGTTTGTAGAGCTCCACCAGAATCCCTCGCCTCCATATTCGAACAAAATTGGACCTTGAATGCTGCGGCAACCTGCCGGAATAGCAGAAAATCCGCTTTCGTTAGTTGTCGAGTCCGGGACAGACCAATGTGTCAAACAGTGCTCTTTCATTTTGCCACCTGCAATACTGTCGCCGCCCAAAAAGGTAGAAAGTGTTGTCCATTCGGCATCAGTGGGCACATGCCAGCCAGCAGGGGCAATAGTGTATGCACCTATAAGTGCAAAATAATTATAATAGCATCCATACATATTAATGGTATCAGCATTATTAGTATTATTGTATGTACAATAAAAACCTTCGCTTAAATTGAGCCATGTTTGATCATCCGGTACAAAAGGTATGGTTGTTCCATCACGGAATTTGGTAGTTTTCATGTTTTCAGCCATCCAAATCTGCCCGCCAATTTGTACTACAGGATAGTGATTATCATCACCATCTGTACAGTCAATGAAATTGAAAGTTACTGTTTGATCTTGTGTAGGAACAAGCATAAAAACAGTTCGGTATATACCAGATTTCCCTGTTATTTTTAGCCTGTCCCCATCATTATACTGCATTTGAACGAAATCCTCCACATCTTTACCATTATTGATGGTCTCCAATTTTTTATGTTCGGGAGCCAAAAATGGTGATATTAAATTTTGGCAGACAATATTTGGCATAATCGTTCCCGTGCAATTACTCAGTATTTTCCCGAAATAAGACCACGATTCTCCTCTCACTTGAATAAAATAAACCCCACTTCCAATTCCGGAAACTTGAAACCTGTGTAATCCTTGTTTCAATATCTTTTGAATTCCGATTATTCTCATGCCTTCAACGCTATATATCTCAATTGAAGTATTTCCTGAGAGAGGGGCTTCAAATTCAATATTGCATAATTCTATAAACGGGTTAGGATACAGTGAAAATAATTTTTTGTTATTTGTCTCCGCATCTGCCATTCCAGCAGTTGCAGAAAGGTGCAAAATACTGCCACCTGATAGTACTAAATTTGTACATTGTGTAAGATTTTCCACCTTAACACTATCAACAATGCTGCTTGCGCCAATGCCGACAAAACTAATATGATAGTTTTGAGAGTGCACAAATGCTGAAGTTAATACGAGACCAACAGTCAGACAGATAATTTTCATTCTATTAGGAATCAAAGCAATTCATTTTAATAATGGAAGTGCATCACTTTTTAAAATATGCATTAATTTCAGGTCGTCTTTAAAACCCTGTCTTATGTATCACTTTGCCAAAGATAAGATAATAATAGAAGCATTCAAAATATATCAGGTTGAAAATCATAAATCTATTCGTTTCCACTTCGTAAACTTATCGCTAGTAGGAAGGAAAGAAGCGTGACTTCATTTTTATTTTCAAGGCAACAAACAACGGTTGCTCGACTTCGTGTTATCAATAAGGCGGACATATCTCAGGATTACGCTGAGCTCACTAAGGCATCTTCACATAATGCGTCACAGCGATAGTGTTGTACCTCTGTTGCACCTAAAAACAAAAAACCCCTTAAAATGCTTGTTTTAAGAGGTTTTATGATGTTTTGTTCTTTAAAGAGCGGTCCGGACGGGACAAGAACCTTTCATTTTGCAATTATCTATTTCTTATTCCTTTTCTTACTGTATATAAGGTTTTAGTGTTGATTAGTAAATAAGACAAGTAAGGAGAAGTAAAGACTAATTAAAAAATAGCGACAACCAAACCGACAACCAAACACTTTTTTACTATATTTGCTATGTTCAATTTTCAAACATACAAGGATGGCAAAATACAATTTCAATCTGAGGGATTGGTCCAGTACCAAAGAAACACCTATTAATCTTGTTATACGGTGGAATAATAAAAGATTGGTTTTCCCAACCAATGAGCGCATTAACCCCAAATTTTGGAACCTTAAAACTCAATCGGTAAAAGAAAAGGCACAAATCCCTGAATTCCCAGAGTTTAATACAAGACTGGATAGAATTAAGTCAAGAGCGAAAGACCTTTTCCGTCGATTTCAGAATGACAATGATCAACGACAACCATCATTTGATGAACTCAGGGAAATACTTTATACTGGTTTTAGCGACAAGAACACGCCTCAAAAAATAAACCTATTCCAATTCTTTGACCAGTTTATTAACGAGTCAAAGAATAAAGTAAATGAAAAGACCGGGAAAATGTTTTCGAGTGCGACTATACAAACATACCAGAACGCAAAAACTGTATTACAGGCATACCAAACGGCAAAAAGAATAAAGATCAATTTTAACTCAATAGATTTAGATTTTTACATTGATTTCACAGAATATCTTACTAAAGAAAAAAGGTACTCAACCAACACTATCGGCAAACATATAAAAATTCTAAAAACCGTATTAAATGAGGCAACTGAAAGAGGAATTAATGAATCAATTGCATTTAAAAGTAAACGGTTCAGAGTTATTACGGAAAAAACAGAAAGTGTCTATTTATCTGAAAGGGAATTGCAGGAGCTGTATAACCTCGACTTATCAGATGATACGAAGTTAGAACGTGTCCGAGACTTGTTTATTGTTGGTTGTTGGACTGGATTGCGGTTTTCTGACTTTTCAAAGATTCAACCTGAGAATATTATTAAAAATAAAGATGGGGAATTTCTTGAAATTGAAACGCAGAAAACAAGGGAACCAGTTGTGATACCTATACACTGGACGGTTAAAGAAATATTGAATAAATACAATGGTACCACACAAAATTCACTTCCTCGTGCATTATCGAACCAAAAAATGAATGCCTACCTTAAAAAGATTGGTGAAACAAAAGAAATAATGCAGGAGCTGACCACACACACCAAAACAAAGGGCGGAATGAACGTTTCAAAGATGGTGAAGAAATACGAGTTAATTACTACCCATACTGCCAGAAGGTCATTCTCAACTAACGCATATTTGGACGGAGTGCCAATAATTACTATTATGAAAATAACAGGTCATAAAACTGAAAAGGCATTTATGAGGTATATAAAAATCACTCCGAATGAACACGCCAAAATATTACAACTTCATTGGCAGAGAAAACAAGGTTTAAAAGTAGTATAGTTTCAAAATTCAATACACATATCCAATGAAAAAACTCGTTATTCTATTTTGTATGTTCTCAGGCTGGAAAAAACGCTCTAAATATCCAGTGTGCGCCGGTTCAAATTGACCACCTCGCG